>URTB01000057.1 GCA_900550595.1 uncultured Collinsella sp. | reverse complement strand
TGGCAATTGTGATCGCCGGCCTGTTTATCGGTTCGTCGGTGGTGTACTACGCGCGCATCGAGCCGGTTGTGTTCGGTATCCCGGTCATTGGCTTTATGGGCTACGTGAGCGCGCTGGTGTTGGCGCTGATGCTGGGCCGCGAGATCTGGCGCAACAGTCACGGCGGCAAGCGGTAACGATTTTCCGGGGTCGGGGAAACGGGTTATTTTGCTCGGCACTCCATCCCCACCCTTTTCTATCGCAAACCATAGCTTTTACCTTGGGCTTCGCCTGTGTGTGGGGCCCTTTTGCGTGATACCATACTGACAGTAATAATCGATGGCCTAGATGGTGGTGCGGAGACGCACGAATGCGCGGTTTTCCTGCGCGTTTGGGAGAATCGGGGTGCAAGTCCCCGGCTGTACCAGTAACCGTAATTCCTCTTGGCCCGGGATGGTCACGTCGCAGATCGGACGGCGCGCCCGGGTCGGTAAGGTTAAGTCGGATCGCCTCCCATCTTGCACGCGGGCGCGGCGCATGCCGCCGGTACGCGTTGGGCTCTGGAGGGAAGGGGGACCCCGATGGGGGTACTCAAGCGCAATATGCGCGATGATGTGGGGCAGCCGCTGGGCAATGCTCCCAGTGCAGACAGTAGGAGACAAATGGATATGTTTGAGGACGAGTGCCAGCGCGCCTCGCATCGTCGTGGCGCAATTGCGCGCGGTGTAGCAAAGCGCGGCCTGGTGGCATTCCTGGCCTTCGCGATGGTCTTTGGCACCACGCCGGCCCAGCTGTGGGCCGACGGCGTCGAGGGCATTGCCGAGGCTGTGGCTCAGGCTACGACGCCGGGCGAGGACGCGGGAGCTGCGGACGGTGCTGCAGATAACACCGCGGCTGCTACTGGCGCAAACGATTCGGCTGCCGATAAATCCTCCGAAACTGGGGATACGAGTCCAGTCGCGCCTGACAACGCGAGCAATGACGCGCTAGGCGACCCCGCTGCGTCAGACCCCGCTTCGGCCTCTCCGGCGAACGAGGCGTCCGACACCACCGCCGAGACCGGCGATGCGCCCGCGGTGGTCAGCGAGCCCAATGCAGCTAAGGCCGCACCCCGTGCCGCTGCCACGCTTTCCTCTAAAAATGGTGTCAGCGTCGGAAAGAGCCAGTTGCCTTCTCGCTGGACTGGCTCTAACGTCACTGGCTTTATCCAGAGCAATACTACGCTCTATGCGAATGTCTGGACTTCGTCCAGCAAGCGCGCCAGTGTTTCGGGTTGCACCTATCAGTGGCTTGCTGCCGATATCGCCAACAAGAGCGATGCGGACAACTCTGCGTTTGTTGCTGTCGAGGGCCAGACGAGCTCATCGATCGTTCTGGACGATGCCCTGCGCACTCAGCTTAACGGCAAGTGCCTGCGCGTTCGCATTACCGATGCAAGCGGTAACGTTATCTACGGCCCGACTAGGGGCGCCAACAACCAAAAGCTGACGGCAACGACCGCCGTCAAGGCACCCGTTCCTACCAAGACGGCCCTGGATGCAAAGTCTTATGTCCTCATCCAGTCTTCGGCAGACGATTCGAGTTCGATTTCGTCCGTTAAGGCAGAGACACTGAACCCTGGCACTACGCTTTGGGCGAATGCCTATGACGGCGAAGCGGTTCCCAACAAGCGTATTGCGGCACAGGCCGGCTGGACCTATCAGTGGCTTGCGTCTGACGTGCGCGATGCCGAGGATTCCGCCTATCAGGCAATTCCGGGCCAGACCGACCAGTCGCTGACGATCACGGATGAACTCGCATCGCAGCTTGCGGGCAAGTACATTCGCGTTAAGGTTGTCGGTGACGGTCAAGAGCTGTTCGGCCCGAGCAGCTCTTTAAAGACGCCCTCGTCTGTTGACTACAATACTCCGGGTCCTGTTGCCGCGAGCGGCCAGATCGCATTAGACCATATCGTTCTTGCTTATAACGGTGCCGAATTTGGCAACGATTACGAGAGCGTTCCGAGTGCCAACGTCGGCGACACGATTAAGGCTGCTGCCTACTACCTCAACTACGACACGCCGACTGTCCTCTACGGTTCCGACAAGGTCGATTTTTCTTGGTGGGTGGCCGATTCCGCCGACGGCTCGTTCGAGCAGGTTGCAACTGGTGACACCTACACGGTTACCAAGGAGTGCGCGAACCGCTACCTCAAGGTTGTCGCTAAGGCCAAGAAGGGTATCCCCGGCTCTGATAGCTGTGAGACCAAGGCGGGCCGCATTCTGCCCAAGGGCGCGACGACGCTCGATTCAGTTGCATTTACCAATGCGAGCAAGGGCGCCAAGGACACTGGCTCTACGATTGAGGCGTGCGCCTACAAGGCGGTCGATTACTCGTCTGAGCCGGTTACCGAGGGCGTTACCTACACGTGGCGTTGGTCCTCTGTCGACCCGTCTTCCTCTGCGTTTGATGCGAAGACCGACTGGCATGTGGTCGAGGGCAAAACCGACAGCAGCTTTACGATTCCCGATGACTACGCCAAGCGCTGGGTGAGCGTGTCGGCCACTGCGGGCGATAACACCGTAGAGGCGACTACTGCTGTGGCCGTTAAGGCCGCAGGCTCGCACGAGCTGTTCCTGACGTATCTCAAAAAGATCGTCGGCGATCAGAGCGATGACGCCAAGTTTGTCTACAAGAGTGGCGAAAAGATCGGTGTTACTGCATTCGAGAAGACGCCTGCAGGAACAAAGGGTGCCGAGCTTACATCTGATCAACTGACCTATACGTGGCAGATTGCCGATAGCTCCCAGGGTCCGTTCACGACGCTGACGGATGAGAACGCCCATAGGCCGTCGTTCGTAATTTCGCAAAAGTACGTCGGCAAGTACCTCAAGTGCATCGTCGACGGTGGCTACAACACCGACTATGCCTCCACACGTTATGCCATCGCTAAGGGTGAAGATGCCAAGGCGTATACCCTGACATCGGTTAATGTCGCTTCGAGCGGCAACCTTGCACAGGTCGGCGGAACGCTTACCCCTACTGCCAATTACATGGCAACGGGCGATTGGGGCGATTACGAGACGGCACTCCCCGAGGGCTCCCTCGTCGATTACCGCTGGTATCTCGCCGATGACGCTGAGGGCACAAATGCCCACGAGCTGTTTGGCGCCGACGAAACGACCGGCGCGATCACGCTTCCCGCCTCGGCTGAGGGCAAATACGCCTATGTCGTGGCAAACGCCGGCAACAACGATGTCAAGAGCACCGCTTGGCTCGTTAATTCTTCCGACGAAAAGTCTCTTTCCGTTAACGTCAGGGTTGTAGGCGTAAGCAAACACGATGTCGGTCAGTCCTATGACCTTGTGGACTGGGTGCCGACGGCCTCGTTTGAGTGGTCGAGTACCCAAAAAATGTCTGCCTGGGACATCTTTGCCAAGGTGCTTGACGACGCCGGCTATAGCTATAGCACGGACGGTGGCGTTCCCTATTCGGTTACGAACCCCGATAAGTCCCAGACGCTCGCGACGGAAAACACGGCGTCCGGCTATAAGTACTGGCGTTTTGATATTAATGGCAAGGCTGCCAACTCTTATGCCACGGGCTACTACCCGAGCGATGGCGACACGCTCGAGCTGGTGTACGAGGATCCCACGGGCGCGGTTTCCACGCAGGTTTCCGCGACGTGTTCGGTCGTCGGCACCGACGCCAAGGGTGCTCAGCAGACCTGGGCTGCCGCTCAGAACATTACGCTGAAGAAAGGCTCGACTGCGGCCGACCTCTCCGAACAGCTTTTCAAGCAGACTGGCCTTAAGGCCGACTACGACCCCGATGGCAGCTGGGGTTGGGCGCTCAACTCGATCACGTCGCCCTTCGACTCCGACCGCACGCTCGCCTACGACTCGGCGACCGGCGCGTACTGGCAGCTGTTCATCAACGGCAAGTCCTCCATGGTCGGCGCCGGCGGCTACACGCTCAAGGCCGGCGACTCCGTCGTCTGGTGCTACTCGAAGTACAACGACCCCGCTCCTGCCGATCAGCTTTCGGTAAGCTGCACCGTTATCGGCCAGGATGCTTCGGGCGCCCAGCAGACGTGGGCACAGCCTACGACAGCTCTCGTGGACGAGGGAACAACCGCTGCTGACCTTTCCGAGCAGATCTTTAAAAAGTCTGCCATTGGCGCCAAAACGGGGGAGAGCTCGTTTGGCTGGTATCTCGAGTCGCTGACCTCGCCGTTCGAAAAGAACGTGACCCTCTCGAGCGAGAAGGTTGACGAAAACACCTGGAAATATTGGCAGTTCTTTGTCAATGGCAAGCCTGTTGATGTTGGTGCGGGCGCCTATACGCTTAAGGCAAGCGACGAGATTGCTTGGGTCTATGGCTCCGACGGCACCATGCCTGGTCAGGTCTCCGTTTCGATGGAGATCATCGGCAAGAAGGACGATAAGGCTCAGCGCTGGACTGATCCTTCGATGCAGGTGTTTGTCGAGGGCACGACGATCAAGGATGCCTCTGCTGCCTACTTCGATGCCGTTGGCGTCAAGTCCAAGATGTACGACCAATTTGGTTATTGGGGCGTTCACACTCTTGTCTCTCCGCTTGATGGCACCGAGCTGTCGGGTGCTTGGTCGTTCTTTGTCAACGGCGTTCCTGGGTCTCAGCTCGATAGCGACTATGTGCTCAAGTCGGGTGACAAGATCGTCTGGGCTTATGCTGCTGGCGATACCGTTCCTAATCCCGATGAAGTCGTAGTTGACCCGAGCGCTTCGCGCCCGACCGATTGGAAAGCCGACTGGAGCGGCAATTCCAATGCGGTGGTCGAGAACGTGTCCACGCCTACGGGCGCGCTGGCAAGCTCTTGGACGTTTGATTGGAAGGCCTATTCGGGCGCCACGTACCCCAACGCGAGCGAGCCGATTGTCGTAAACGGCAATGTGTATCTTGCCGTCAACAAGCGCTTGCTTAAGATCGATGCCGAGTCGGGCAAGGTGCTTGCCGAGTCGAACCTTAAGACTGCGATTGGCTACACGACGCGTCCGATTTATACGAACGGCTTGGTCATCGTTCCGCTCGACGGCGGTGCGGTCCAGGCCCTGACGGCCGATACGCTCACGACGGTTTGGGTTACCGACCCTGTGAGCAAAACTGCTCAGTCGAATTCTCAGCTGACGGTCGACGGCAACTACCTGTATGTCGGCACCGTTGATGTCGACTATGGTAAGGGCGTGTATAACAACGGCCATCTGACGCGCATCAATATCCTGACCGGTGCCGTTTCCTGGCAGCACGTCAACGCCGATGAAGGCTATTACTGGACGGGCGCTACCGTGGGCGATGGTTTTGTTCTGGTTCCCACCAGTGCCGGTACCGTTGAGATGCTCAGCAAGTCTTCGGGCGCTGTGCTTGGAAGCGTTTCGGTTGGTGCTATCGTCAACTCCTCCTGCGTGCTCTCCGCCGACGGTAGCCATGCTTATCTGATTTCGCGTGACGGTAAGCTGCACGTGTTGGCGATTCCTGACGCAAAGGCAAAGGCCTCTTCGCGCATTTCCGAAGAGCGTGTTGTCAATCTGGGTCTTACGGGATGCGCCTGTATGCCCACCCTGTTTGGCAACAAGCTGATTGTCGGTGGCGAGGTCTCTGGCGGGTCGGCGTTGGCGATTGTCGATCTTGCCAATGACTTTGAAACGACGTTGGTTTCCTCTGCCGATGGCTCTGCGCTTCCTGCTGGCGGCATTAAGGGTGCTCCGCTCGTGAGTGTCCAGGCGGATGTCGCGTATGTCTACTTTACGGTTAACTACGGTGCGACTTCCGATTACGTTAACTACACCTCGGGCGGCGGTGTCTATCGCTACAAGATGGGCGATTCCGAGGCATCCGGTGCGTTTAGCGCAACGGGGCACAACAACTACTGCGATTCGCCGATTGCGTGTGATGCCAAGGGCAACCTCTACTACATCAACGATTCCGGCACGCTGTTCAAGCTGAATGGCGGCGTTAAGGTCTCGTTCGAGACTGGCGATGGTTCCAAGGTCGATTTCCAGACTACGGCCGATGGCAAGCTAGTCAAGCCTGCCGATCCGACGCGTGAGGGTTACACCTTCGGCGGCTGGTACACCGATGAGGCTTGCACGGAGGCGTATGACTTCAGCACGCCGGTGACGGCCGATATGACGCTGTATGCCAAGTGGACCAAGAATGCCGTTAACCCTGGCGGCAACGGTGGCTCTGGCTCTAACGGTGGCTCTGGCTCTAACGACGGCAACGGCTCCGGCGCTGGCGCGGGTACTAGCACCGGCGCTGGCGCGGGCACTGGTTCCGGCTCGAAGGGCGGCGCTGTCGCCCCGGGTCAGAAGCCGGTGACCAAGACGACGGTGTCGACCAAGACCGGGACCAAGGACAACAAGTCCGACAAGAAGGACTCCGACAAGTCCGACAAGAAGGACGAGAAGAAGTCTGACAAGAAGGACGGCAAGTCCGACAAGAAGTCCGACTCCAAGTCCGACAAGGGGTCCGCTTCCACGACCACTGCCAAGAAGTCCACTGAGGCTTCCGCGCGGGAGTCTGGCCTCAACCCGCTCGCTATTGTCGGCATCGCGGCCGGCGTGATCGGCCTCGCACTCATCGCCGTCTTCGTGCTGACCAAGCGCGGCAAGGGTGACGGTAATGCCCGATAAGCCCAAGGAGACCAACGGGCAACAGCCCGACTCCTCGTTTATCCAACTCGACGATGCAAAGCAAAAGGACGCCGCTTCGGCGGCGTCCGCCCCTCGTCGCAAGGCGCTCGTTAGTTTCCTTACGGCTGCCTGCGTTGCCCTGATCGTCGTCTCGCTGGGCTTTGTCCATCCCTCCACAAGCGGTGCCTGGTCCATCGACTGGATCGTTCAGGCCGTGATGGGGGAGAGCGTCGTTGCCAACGACGCCAGGGGAGCTGGCTCGGCTGCTGCTTCTGGCAAAGCTGACTCTAAGAACTCCAAGGCTTCGGGCGATGCGAAAGATAAGTCCAAGGACTCGGGTGACGCCAAGGGCGATTCCGAGTCTTCGAACAAGAGCTCGGATAAAAACTCGGATGGCAAAAAGTCTGAAGACCAGCGTGGCAAGAAGTCTGGCGATGTATCGGCTGCTCAGAATACCGAAACTGCCGATACTTCTAACACGTCTGGTGGTACCTCTTCGGGCGGCGGCCAATCGTCTGGCGGCGCCTCTGCTTCTAACGGCGGAACCGCCTCCTCGGGCGGCCAGGGCGGCACGCAGGAGCCCAGTTACGTCACGGTGACGGTTGCGGTCACATCGAGCGCCGTGGGCAATCCTGTGTCCGCCGGCGGCACCTATACCTTTAACGAAGGTGCCACCGTCTACGACGCCCTATGCGCGCTCGGGCTTTCCGTCAACGCACACGGCTCATCGTACGGCACGTATGTCGCCGCGATCGGCGGTTTGGCCGAGAAGCAGTATGGCGGCACGAGCGGTTGGATGTACTCTGTCAACGGCTCGACGCCCATGACGGCCTGCAGCAATTACGTTCTCTCCAACGGCGACAACGTCGTCTGGTATTACGTAACAGGCTAGGGATCTCAACATAACGCACGGAACGGGCAGCTCGGACAAACATCCAGGCCGCCCGTTTTTTGATGCGAATGGGACGGAGTTTCCCAATCGAGGCTCAACCGGAAAGCGCGTCCCACTCTGGAGGCGGATTCCGGGATGCAGTTTCCGCTTCGATGGCCATTGGGAAACCGCGTCCCGTTCCGAGGTCGGATTCCGGGATGCACTTTCCGCTTGAGTGGCGTTGCGGAAACTGTGTCCCGCTTTGAGGCCTCAATCTGGGACGCGCTTTCCGGAACGGCGCCCATGGGGAAGGCGCGTCCCATTTCGGCACCGTGGCCCGTCCCGTACGTCTTCCTCGACAGCCTCGTCAAACAAAAAAACCGGCTGGAACGTGAATTCCAACCGGTTATATATTCAAGCAAATGTCGAATCGACTATGACTGCGCGCCTTCGAGGAAGAAGCGGCGGCTGAAGTAGTTGTACCAGGTGACCAGGAACGTGGCGATGGCCTTCATGGCCTGGTAGCCGATGCTCAAAAACGTGACGC
>URTB01000056.1 GCA_900550595.1 uncultured Collinsella sp. | reverse complement strand
CGAGATCTACCCCTCTCTATTCGTCGGCAGCGTCAGATGTGTATAAGAGACAGGCTGTCTGATGGTTCCTGGGTGTATATCAAGCGCCAGGTCGACGAGGATGACGCTGCCGCCCTGGAAAAGAAAAATCTACCCGGCGTGCTCTTTGAGCAGGCGATGAAGCGGGTTTACCCGTATGGAAACCTGGCTTCTCAGGTGCTGGGCGTCGTGAACGTGGACAACGCTGGCCTGACGGGACTCGAAAAACAATACGATGAGCTTCTGACCGGAACGAATGGCTCTCTTGTGCGCGAGCGCGCAAGAGATGGCGGCTACATCGCGGGCGGTGCCTATAAAAAGGTTGCCGCGATCGATGGCGTGGATATCGTGACGACGATCGACGTCAACATTCAGCGCGCCGCGGAAGATGCCTTGGCCGAGGCGGTCGAGAAGACGAAGGCCAAAAACGGGTCGGCCCTGGTGACCGACCCGACGACTGGAGAGATCCTGGCCGCCTGCTCGTATCCGACCTACGACCAGACCAATTTGGAAAACGCCAAGACCGAGGACATGAACCTTCGTCTGGTGACGGATGCCTACGAGCCCGGCTCGGTCTTTAAGACGCTGGTTGCGGGCGCCGGATTTGATTTGGGCGTTGTGCGCCCGAGCACATCGTTTGAGGTTCCCGCGAGTATCAAGGTGGGCGACGATACCGTTACCGATGCCGACAAGCGTGACTACACCATGACAATGGACGTACGCGAGATGATGCGCCGTTCGTCCAATGTCGGTTTTGTCCTGGTGGGGCGCAAGATCGGTGCCGATGATTTTGCCACCTATGTGGACAAGTGGGGTATCGGTCATAGCTCCGGTGTCGATTTTCCGGGTGAGAGTCTGGGCATCGTCAAGGAGCGCGACCAGTACGATGGTGCCACCTTGGGTGCTATGAGCTTTGGCCAGGCGCTGTCCGTCTCGCCGATTGAGGTCGCACGTGCCGTGGGCGGCATCGCGAACGGCGGCGTGATGATGACTCCGCACTTCTATAAGTCGAGCAAGGGCGATGAAAAGGATTGGGGCGAGGGGGATCGCGCGATTTCCGAGGAGGCCGCCTCGCAGGTGACATCGTGTATGCAGACGGTCGTTGCCGAGGGAACGGGCGTTGGCGGCGCGGTGGACGGCTATGACGTGGCGGGCAAGACAGGTACGGCCGAGCGCGCCGATGAGAACGGCGGCTACCTCAAAGAGAACTACATGTCGTCTTTTATGGGGTTTGCCCCGGCGCAGTCGCCCAAGGTCCTGTGCTATATCACCCTTGACGGAACCCCGTCAGGCTCCGATGCCGCCGCAGTGCCGTTCCAGTCCATTATGGCCAGTGCGCTTGACGTGTTGGGTGTCCCGCGCACCAAGTAGGGGGTTACTATCTATGAAATGCCCAGTCGGTTAATCCGGGTTGTTCACACGCCCTGCACCACGCGTAGGCGGCGCTGGGATACAATACGCCGATAGCATTATTAGGTTTACAGGGGAGCTGCAATGATAGAGATCGCCGTCAACAACCTCGCGGCCGCAACAGGGGCCCGAACCGTGACGGGAGAAGCCGATCGGGTATGCCGCGGTTGCGTTATCGACTCGCGCCAGGTTGAGGAGGGCACGATATTCGTCGCCTTCCCGGGTGAAAAGGTCGACGGCAACGACTTTGCTTCCCGTGCCATCGAGTCGGGTGCCGGCGCCGTAGTGATGACGCGCGAGCCCGATGCCGAGCTGCTTTCGCTGGCCCATGAGAAGGGCTGCGCCATCCTGCATACCGATGACCCCGAGGAGTTTTTGCTGCGCCTGGCTCACGCTTATCGTTTGGAGCTTGGCTGCCTGGTAATTGGCATTACCGGCTCTATCGGCAAGACGACGACCAAGGACGTGCTCGCCGCGGTGCTCGCCAAGCGCTATCGCGTTTGGGCAACCAAGGGTAACTACAACAACCTGATCGGTATGCCGCTCACGGTGCTGGCGGCCCCTGCCGACACCGAGGTTCTGGTGCTCGAGATGGGCATGAACCATTTCCACGAGATTGAGCGCATGTCTCGGTCCGCCAATCCCAACCTTGCCATTGTGACCAAGATCGGCACCTCCCATATCGGTATTCTGGGCAGTCGCGAGAATATCGCTCGTGCCAAATCCGAGATTGTTGGCGGCATGTGCGCCGCCGGAGACCTTCTCCCGTTGCTGGTTTTGGGTGGTGAGGACGACTTTACCCCGTTCATCCGCGACACCTTTGCCGCGCCTGCGGGCGTCGACGTGATGCTTGCGGGCGTCTCGGACGACGATGAGGTCCGTGCGTGCGACATTCGCATTGATGACGAGGGACGCCCGGTCTTTACGCTCGATTTTGGCTTGGGCGAGACTATCGATACACTGCTTGCCATTCCCGGCGCGCAGTCCGTTCCCAATGCCGTCAAGGCCGCAGCGGTTGCCTATCGCCTTGGCGTGACGCCCGAGCAGATCGATGCCGCCTTTAGGGGTCTTACGATTACCGGGCATCGTCAGGAAATCAAGCGCGCCAAGAGCGGCGCCCGCGTCATCGACGACTCATATAACGCCAGTGCCGAATCGATGGCAGCCGGCCTCGACCTGCTGTGTTCGCTTTCGTGCACGGGTTCGCGCATGGCGGTTCTGGGCGAGATGGGCGAGATGGGCGACGAGGCTCCTCGCATGCATGAGCTGGTGGGCGCCTATGCGGCGGCCAAGAAGCTCGATATGCTCGCATGTGTCGGCGGTGAGCTTGCCCAGCGTATGGCCGAGGCCGCGCGCATGATGGGTATGGATGAGGACCGCATTCAGGTGTTCTCCGACTATCAGCAGGTGCTCGACCGTATGGGCGGCGCTCTTGAGCAGCATGATGTCGTGCTGGTCAAGGGCTCACGCTTCGTTGAGCTCGATCGCTTTGTGGAAGGTGTGTGCTAGTCCATGTTCGGCAATCCTTCGTATCCTACGTACCAGGCATTTTTGGGATTGGGCATCGCCGCCGTCATCGCGATGCTGCTTATGCCGTGGTGGATTAAGCTCCTGAAGGTCGAGGGCATCGGCCAGCAGGTTCGCGCCGATGGCCCCAAGCGTCACCTGATTAAGCAGGGCACGCCCACCATGGGTGGCGTCATCATCCTGGTTGCCGTTTCGCTGACCTGCCTTTTGATGGGAAAGCTCACCACCGAGCTCGTGCTTGTGCTGCTCGCCACGCTGGCAACCGGCGTTCTTGGCCTCATCGACGACCTGACTTCTGTCACGCACGGCCGCTCGCTCGGCCTGACGCCTCACGCCAAGATGATTGGCCTTACCCTCATCTGCGTTGCCTTTACCGTGCTTGCTGTCAACTGGTGCGGCGTCGCCCCCGAGATTCGTTTCCCCGGTGGCCTGACGATCGACCTTGGTGTGCTCTCGACCACCATTTGTGGCCTCTCTTTTCCGTGGCTCTACCTTGTCTTTTGCTGGCTGATGATCGCGGGCCTTTCCAACGCCGTAAACCTCACCGACGGCTTGGACGGTCTTGCCGGCGGCACCTCCATGATCGCCATGCTGGCCATGGCTGCCATGGCGTTTTTGCACGGCGATGTGAACCTGTCCATCTTCTGCACGGCGTGCGCCGGCGCCTGCCTGGGCTTTTTGTGGTTCAACTGCTATCCGGCGAGCATCTTTATGGGCGATACCGGCTCGCTTGCCCTGGGTGCCGCTTTTGCCTGCACCTCCATCATGACCAACACCGAAGTCGTTTCCCTCATCATCGGCGGTCTGTTTATCGTCGAGACCCTGTCGGTCATGATCCAGGTTGTCTATTTCCACTTTACGCACAAGCGCGTCTTCCTTATGGCGCCCATTCATCATCATTTTGAAAAGAAGGGCTGGGCCGAGACCAAGGTCGTCATCCGTTTTTGGATTGTCGCCGCGGCCTTCGGAGCCCTGGGCCTCGCGTTGTTCTTCCAGTTGGGATAGTGGTCTTTCATGCCTCTTGCTGATGTCTTTAGGCTGCTCGTTTTGGGCCAGGGTAAGTCCGGTCTTGATGTCGCTCGCTGGGCGCTTGCACATCCCGAGCGTGTGAGTGCCGTTACCGTTTACGGTGGCGGCACGTCCGAGCCCAACGATGCCACGCGCTCGCTCGAGGCGCACGGGGCATCGTTTGTCTACGGAACCGAGCAGGTCGAGGGCGCGTTTGATGTATGCGTGACGTGTCCGGGCATCTCGGAGTTCTCGGCATTCTTTAAGGCTGGCCGTGATCACGCTGCCCAGATTATGGGTGAGCCCGAGTTTGCCTACCGTCTGTCTCCCCAAAATTGGATTGCCATTACGGGCACCAACGGCAAGACGACAACCACGTCACTGACCGATTACCTGCTTAAGGCAGCGGGCGAGGCGAGCGTTGCTGTCGGCAACATTGGCGAGCCTCCGGTGAACGAGATCGATGGCCGTGCGCATAACGAGTGGTTTGTGGCGGAGCTTTCGAGCTATCAGATCGCAACGACCCAGGAGCTTCACCCCCGTGTGGCGGTGCTGCTCAACATTACCCCCGACCATCTGGGCTGGCATAAGAGCCATAAGAACTATGCGCTCGCCAAGATTAAGCTCTTCGAGAATATGGTCGACGATGACCTGGTGATTGTTGACGTCGAGGATGCCGGTATCCACGAGTTCGATGAGTACATCTATGTTCCGGGCCGTCGCATCTGCAAGGTTGCTTTTGACGAGCCTGCGGGCGAGGACGCCGCATTTGTGCGCGATGGCAAGATGGTCGTTCGCCTGAAGGGCGTCGAGACCCCGCTCGTCGATACGTCCGAGCTTAAGATTTCGGGCCATCACAATGTAATCAATGCCCTGTGTGCTGCCACGGCGGCCCTGACGGTCGGCGCCGATGTTGAAGGTGTGTGTCGCGGCCTGGTCTCGTTCCAGCCGCTGGAGCACCGCGTTGAGCCCTGTGGCGAGATCGATGGCGTGCGCTATGTTAACGATTCCAAGGCAACGAACACCGATGCGGTCGAAAAGGCCCTGACGGCGTTTCCCGATGACGATGTGATCTTGCTGCTCGGCGGTCACGATAAGGGCACGCCGCTCGAGTCCTTTGCCCGCGTTGTGATGGATAACGTTCGCTCGGTGGTCTGCTTTGGCGACGCGCGCGAGCGCTTTACCGCCGCTATGGACGAGGCGGATGTCGACGGTGATGTCGATATCGCCCAGGCCGACGACCTGCGCGATGCCGTGGACGTTGCCCGTTCGCTCTCGAGCCGCGGCGATGTGATCTTACTGTCGCCCGCCTGCTCTTCGTTCGATGAGTTCTCGGGCTACGAGGAGCGCGGTCGCGTGTTTAAGGACTATGTGGCCCAGCTTGCCGCTGCGTCCAATACGCAAATGGAATAGGGGTTGCCGGTGAGAGAGGAGAGCCCCCGACAGAATATGAGGAGGCCCGACTCGGACCGTGCTTCCTCGCAGTGCATCACGCCGCGCGCCGGTCGTCGCACGCAGGGCATCGGCGAACGTTATATCGCCGGCGTCCCCGCACGTATCATGCGACCCCGCCTGGTCTTTTTGACCTGCCTGTTCTCGCTGGTCTGTTTTGGCCTGCTTATGGTGTACTCGGCTTCTTCAGTCGAGGCGCTTCACGAGAACGACTCCGCGACCTACTTTTTGTTCCGGCAGTTTATGTTCACTGTCGTCGGTGTTGCTGCCCTCGAGTTCATCGCGCGCGTTGCACCCGATAGCTGGTTTGGCGAAGGGGCGCTTAAACTTGCCCTTATCGCTATGATGATCTTGCTGCTTGCGGTGTTCCTCTTTGGTAGCGGCAGCCGTGGCGCTACGCGTTGGCTGAGCATTGCCGGCATTCAGTTTCAGCCATCGGAGTTTCTCAAGCCGTTTGCCATTGCCTATTCTGCCATCATGCTCGATCGCGTGTTTTCGCCCGGCGGTAACATCAATGAGTTCCTTAAGGGCATGGGCTTATATTTGGGCATATCGCTCGTCTTGATTTTTATTCAGCCCGACTTTGGCACCATCCTGATTATTCTGTTGACGATCATGTGCATGGCGCTCTTTGCCGGCCTTGACCCAAAATACATTATCGGTGCGATTCTTGCTGGCGCCGTCATCATCGTGATCGCTCTTGTCGTCGAGCCGTACCGTATAGTGCGCATTCAGGTTCTCTTGAACCCTTGGGCAGATGAATATGGAGACGGGTATCAGGCAACGCTCGCCATTATGGCGTTTGCTTCGGGCGGACTGTTCGGCCGCGGTATCGGCAACTCAACCATGAAGTACTCGTATTTGCCCGAGGCTCACAACGACTACATCCTGGCCATCATTGGCGAGGAGGTTGGCTTTTTGGGGACGCTGCTGTTTTTCTTGGTGTTTGCGATGCTGATCTACTCGGCGTTTCGAATTGCCGAGCAGGCCGCCGATCGTCGCGGGGCGCTCATGGCTTCGGGCTCTGCGGTTATCCTCGCGGTGCAGTTTTTGATCAACGCGCTGGGTATTCTCAACGTGTTTCCTATGACGGGTAAGCCGCTGCCGTTTATCAGCTATGGCGGCTCGTCGATTATCGTGTCGCTCATGCTCGCCGGGCTTATTTTGCGCGTGTCGCACGAGAGCGCTCGACGCGATGAATACGATCGTCGTCGCGATAGCTTTGCCGTTATGGACGAGAGCACTGCCGGTGTTCCCCATACGCGTGGGGAGCGCTCGTCGCGTGGCGGTTTTACCGTCTTGAACGGTTTTGCTTCGGAGTCGGATGCTCGTC
Source organism: uncultured Collinsella sp. (assembly GCA_900550595.1). GTDB lineage: Bacteria > Actinomycetota > Coriobacteriia > Coriobacteriales > Coriobacteriaceae > Collinsella. Next base: position 1,368 of record URTB01000056.1, on the reverse strand, counting down.
CGCGCTCGGTGCCGCAGAGTCACCCGCAACGACCGACGCCGCGCAATACGGGTGGCGGATATAATCGGATCGACTTGAATTCGGACCCGTCGGCGCGCTTGCGCACCGACGACCAGGGGCCGCGCGTACGAAGGGACTACCATGACCGATAAGATGACCGTTGCTATCGCAGCCGGCGGCACGGCGGGACATATCAACCCCGCACTTGCCTTGGCCGAGGAGCTACGTGACCGTGGCCACCACGTTGTGTTTGTGGGTCAGTCGCATAAGCTCGAGGGTCGTCTGGTTCCCGAGGCAGGGTTCGATTTTGTGCCGATTACGGTTACGGGCTTCGACCGCTCTCGCCCTTGGACGGCATTGAGCTCGCTGTGGCGTGTCTATAAGGCGAAGCGCGCGCTCGGCAGCCATTTTTCTAAAGCCTGCAAGCCCGATGTCGCTATAGGTTTTGGCGCCTATGTCGAGGTCCCGCTTCTGGGCTGGTGCAAAGACGCGGGCATTCCGTATCTGCTGCATGAACAGAACTCCGTTCCGGGCCTTGCTAACAAGATGATGAGTTCGCATGCCGCCCGCGTTTGCATCTCGGTGCCGGCAGCACGTTCCGTGTTTGAGCGTGAGGGCGATCCTGACCATGTGCTCATGACCGGCAACCCCGTGCGCCGTTCTGTGATCGAGGGGGATCGGGTTCGCGGTCGCAGGGCTCTCGACGTGCCTGAGGACGCCACACTCCTGCTGGTTTTTGGCGGCTCACTTGGTGCTCAACATCTTAATGAGCGCGTGGCTTCGCTTAAAAACGAGTTGCTCTCGCGCGATAATCTCTATGTTTTGCATTCGACGGGCGCCGATGGCTTCGAGGACACCGAGCGTGCTCTTGCCCTGATGCCCGAGGAGGCGAAGCGGTATCGCGTCCAGCCCTACATCGACAATATGGGCGATATGCTGGCCGCGGCCGATTTGGTCCTCTCGCGCTCGGGCGCTTCGAGCGTTGCCGAGATCGCGGCCCTTGCCACACCTTCGGTACTGGTGCCGTATCCGCATGCGACGGCCGATCATCAGACCACCAATGCCCGCTATCTGGTCGATGCCGGTGCTGGCGTGCTCTGCGCCGATGCCGATATCGACACCCGGGCGTTTGCCGATGAGCTGCTGCATCTTATCGATGATGCGCAGGCGCGCGATGCCATGCGTCAGGCGGCTCGCGGTTTGGCCCAGGACCGCGCTGCCGTCCTTTTGGCAGACGCGGTAGAAGGATTGCGTTAGTTAGACGGGATATCGCGGGTCGCCCTCGCGCGGATGCGGTAGGTGCGGTACAGTAGACGGGTTACAGGCAGTGTTTACGCAAGGAGTACACGAGCACATGGCTGATTCCCA
>URTB01000055.1 GCA_900550595.1 uncultured Collinsella sp. | reverse complement strand
TCTGCAACTGCAAGCTCAGCCACGATGACGAGCCCAACGCCAACGTGTGCCCGGTATGCCTGGGCCTGCCCGGCGCCCTGCCGGTGCCCAACAAGCGCGCCATCGAGAGCATCGTCAAGGCCGGCCTCGCCACCAACTGCGAGATCCAGCGCCACTCGATGTTCTACCGCAAGCACTACTTCTATCCCGACATGGCCAAGAACTTCCAGACCACGCAGGGTCCGGTCGCCTTTGCCATGTACGGTCACCTGAATCTTGACGTGACCGGTCGCGGCGCCGCCGAGCGCCCCGACTGCGCATTTGGCGAGGCCGAGGCCCAGAGCCTGGCGAGCGCTTCGGCCAACGCCGAGGGCCTGTCCACGTCCATGACGTCGACCATGCGCGAAGGCAATCAGCGTGCCGGTCATCTGGCCAGCTACGACGCGTCCAACCTACAGATGCCCGAGCGCCGCGAGGATGGTTCCTACACGGTGCCCATCCGCATCCTGCGCATCCACATGGAGGAGGACGCCGCCAAGATGGTGCACGTGGGCGGTGCCGAGGGCCGCATTACCGCCGCGACCGAGTCGCTCGTCGACTACAACCGCTGCGGCACGCCTTTGATTGAACTCGTGACTGAGCCCGACTTGCGTACGCCCGAGGAAGCGCGCCTGTTTATGGAGAAGCTCCGTCGCATCTTTGTGACGCTGGGCATTTCTGACTGCTCCATGGAGAAGGGTTCCATGCGCTGCGACGGCAACGTGTCGCTGCGCCGCCGTGGCGAGACCAAGCTGGGCACCAAGACCGAGCTTAAGAACCTCAACTCGTTTAAGAGCCTGCATGATGGCCTTGCCTACGAGATCTGCCGTCAGGCCGAGGTGCTCGAGGAGGGCGGAATCATCTATCAGGAGACCCGCCACTGGGAGCCCAGTCGCAAGCGCACCGTAGTCATGCGTGTCAAGGAGACGGCCGACGACTATCGCCTGTTCCCCGATCCCGACCTGGCGCCGTTCGATCTGGACGACGAGTTCATCGACCGCTGCCGTGGCGAGATTCCCGAGCTGCCCGATGCCAAGCGCGCCCGTTTTGAGGCCGACTTTGGCATTAAGGCGGCCGATGCCGAGCAGATTGCCGGCGACCCCGAGTTTGCCGACTTCTTTGAGGCCGCTGCTGCCGGAATGGCCGGTAAGGAGGCCCAGACGGTCGCAAACCTGCTGGTCAACGAGATGATCGCCTACCTTAAGGGCGTGGGCGTCTCGCTGGCCGAGTCCGGTATTGCACCGGCTCAGGTGGCAGCCCTTGCCAAGCTGCTGGCGACCGATGCCATCAGCTCCAACCAGGCTCACGAGGTCTTTGAGGCCATGGCCCAGACCGGTGACGACCCCAACAAGATCGTCGACGAGCGTGGTATGCGTCAGGTGAGCGATGCCGGCGCGCTGCAGCCGATCGTGGACGAGGTGCTGGCTAACTGTGCCGATCAGGCGCAGCAGTATCGTGACGGCAACCAGAAGGTCATCGGCTTTTTGGTGGGCCAGTGCATGAAAGCGAGCCGCGGCAAGGGCAACCCGAAGCTCTTCAACGAGTTGCTGAGAACGTCGCTCTCGTAAACGGGAACCCGGGAGCCCCGGCAGAGCGGGTGCTTCCTCAAAATTTCGAACAGTCCTGCGCAAGACGAAGGCCACATTTAGTGGCCTTCTTTGCGTGCGGAACTCATTTTGAGCAAGCACCCGCCCTGCCGGGGCTCCCGGGTTCTGCAACGACTCGGCCGTTCGGGTCAGGCGGGGCTGAATGGAATTTGGTGAATGAGGGTGCTGTTGGCGTCCTCATTTTTTGTGGATGGGGTGCAGGGGCGGTCCCCTTGGTTACATCGCGCCCCAAGATTTCCAAAAAGTTAACCTTTGTTGACCTTAATAGTTAGATAAACTAAACTATTTTCCAAAAGTGTGCTCGAGCAAACTTGTTTACTCGGGTGCTGAGGCACCGTGCCGCGTCCAATGCGGCAAAAGGGAGAAGCAACATGAAGAAGTCGACGTTCAATACCCTGCTTGTCGGTGGCGGTTTTCTGCTTGGCACGGCCGGCATCAAGCTGCTTACCAGCGCTCCGGTCAAGAATGCCTGCGTGCAGGGTATCGCGTGCGGCATGCGCATCAAGAATGGCTACCAGGACATGGTCGAGCAGGCCAAGGCTAATGTCGACGACATGGTTGCCGAGGCGGCCTACATCACCCAGAGCGAGGCCGCTGCTGACGAGGCAGCCGAGTAACGCTCCCAGGCACAAACTATGAGATTCTCGATTATCAGCGAGATCCCCGGCAGGACCCGTCTTCAATTGGCGGGTCCTGTGCCAGAGAGCGATCTCGATGCACTTCTTAAGCTCAGCGGCGATATCGACGGCGTGCACAAGGTGCGCGTTTATGGCCGTATTGGCCAGATGGCGCTGGAGTACGACGAGCCGCGCCGTGCAAGCGTGCTCGACGCCTTGGGCGCACTCGATGCTCAAGCTATCGCCGATGCCAAGTCGGGCTACGTGATGCAACTCGAGCCGCGCAAGCACAAACTCGTTATGGACCTGGCGACACTCGTCGGTGCCCACTACGCGCGCCGCTGGTTCCTACCTACGCCGCTGCGTGTCATCTTTGTCGTGGCCGGTTACATGGCATTTTTGCGCGCTGCCCTTCATGAGCTGGCGCAGCCGCGCCTGACCGTTCCTGTGCTCGACGCTTCGGCCATCGGCATTTCGTTCGTCAAACGTGATGTCGACACCGCGGGTCAGACGATGTTCCTGCTCAACGTGGGCGAGCTGCTCGAGGACTACACCCGCGCCATGAGCGAAAACGAGCTCATTAACTCGCTGCTCGACGTGCCCGATAAGGCACAAAAAGTGGTCGGTGACACCGAGGTAAGCGTTGCCGCCACCGAGCTTGAGCCCGGCGATCTGGTCGCCGTGCGCACCGGCATGTCCATCTGCATCGACGGCGTGGTCGAGCAGGGGAGCGCCATGGTCAACCAGGCGACCCTGACCGGCGAGCCGCTGGCCGTCGAGCGCAGCGCAGGTGACGATGTGTTTGCCGGAACCGTCGTGGAAGACGGCAGCATCTTGGTGCGCGTGCGCGCCAATACGGTGCAAACCAAGCTCCGCTCAATCGTCTCACTTGTGCAGACGGCCGACTCGCTCAAGTCCGAGGGCCAGTCGCATATGGAGGACCTTGCCAACAAGATCGTCCCGTGGAACTTTCTGCTTGCGGGTTTGGTTGCGCTTACCACCCGCAGCCTCATCAAGACCTCGGCGGCGCTGATGGTCGACTACTCGTGCGCACTCAAGCTCACGGGTTCCGTTGCCGTCATGACCGCTATGAGCGATGCTGCCAAGATGGGCGTCATGGTCAAGGGCGCGAAGTACTTTGAGTCGTTTGCCAAGGCCGACACCATTGTGTTCGATAAGACCGGCACGCTCACCGAGGCGCAGCCGCGCCTAGCTTGCGTGCTGACGACCGATGGCTGGAGCGAGGACGAGATCCTGCGCCTTTCCGCTTGTTTGGAGGAACATTTTCCGCATCCGGTGGCGCGTGCTGTGGTCAATGCTGCACGCGAGCGTGGGCTCGAGCACCGCGAGCGCCACGCCGCCGTCGAGTACATCGTGGCACACGGCATCGCTTCGTCCATCGAAGGGCGTCGCGCCATCATCGGTTCCGCGCATTTTGTATTTGAGGACGAGGGCGCACAGCTCGAATCCGACATCAAGGAGCGCATCGAGTCCCGGATGCAGGGCCTGTCGCCGCTCTACCTGGCGATCGACGGCACTGTTGTGGGCGTGCTCGGTATCGAGGATCCGCTCAAGCCCGGGGTCCGCGAGGCCATCGCCGACCTGCATGCGCTGGGCGTCAAACATGTCGTTATGCTCACGGGCGATTCGGAGCGCACGGCCGAGCGCATTGCGCGCGAGGCGGGTGTCGACGAGTTTAAGGCCGAACTGCTGCCCGAGGACAAGTACGCCTATGTGGAGCGCATTAAGCGCGAGGGGCGCCACGTTGCCATGGTGGGCGACGGCGTCAACGATTCGCCGGCGCTCGGTTTGGCCGACGTGGGGCTGGCCATGGGCGGCGGAAGCGACATCGCCAAGGAGGTCGCCGATATCATCCTGACCGATACGGATCTGGCCGCAATCGTGCGCCTGCGCCGCATGAGCCAGGGCCTCATTGATCGCCTGACGAGCTCCTACTCTAAGGTGATGCTCACCAACTCAGCGCTCCTGGCGCTGGGCATTACCGGCGCGATTACCCCACAGACGTCGTCGCTGCTGCACAATGGTTCGACGATTGCCTACAGCCTGAGCAACGCGAAGGCATATCTGCGCTAGCAGACGTGTTCGCCCACGTTATCTGGCCTGCGCCCAGACGGCATCGGTGTCGTCTGGGCGCAGGCCTTTTGCATTTGACCATTTGCTAGCTTCTCTATATAGTGTTGCTAGCGGTGCTAGCATTTGAAGGGAGTGGGATCAACGTGGGTGCTGTTGGCGGCATGGCGCAGGTGAACGTTCGCGTGGATCGCCAGGTCAAGAACCGTGCCGAGGAAGCGCTGCGGCTTTCGGGCGGGTCACTGCCCGAGCTCATCAAAAAGGTGGTGGCCAAGGTCGCGCAGGGTGGCGGGCAGTGCGAGGAAGTGCTTGCGGCCGTCGACGACCGGCAGCAGACCGTCGCGCCCGATACTCCGTTCGCCGCATCATGGGCGGCGGCGGATCAGCTTTACGCGGACCTGGGCATCGCTACGTTGCCCGTATCCGACGATCGCGATTGGGACACAATCTATTCCGAAGCCATGGACGAGCGCTATCGCCAAAAGGGGATGATCCAGTGAGCGGGGCTCCCCTCAAAATAATGGTGGATGCCAACGTATGGGTTGATTCGTTTTGCGTCGACCATGCCGAGTCGCTTGCCGCGCGTGCGTTTATCGGACGGGCTGCGGAATCTGGCGCAACGTTGCTCTTTCCGGTGCATATCGCCAAGGATGTACTGTATGTTGTCCAGCACGAGCTCAAGCGCAGGGTTATTGCTAAAAAAGGCTCGGTCGACGAAGCATCGGCACGAGCGATAGGCGAGGCCGCGCTGGCGTTTGTTCGAAATATGACCGAAAACGCCACCGCCGTGGGTGCAGATGCGTCGGACCTTTGGCTGGCCGACAAATACTTAGCGCTCCATCGCGATTACGAAGACAACTTGGTACTCGCTGCGTGCAAGCGCGCGCAGGTCGATTACTTGGTGACCAACGATCGCAAGCTGCTCGAACATGCCGATCTTGCAGCAAAGACCCCGCGCCAAATGATGCCAATTCTGGCTTTGACCGAACGTGGCGGCGCGGCTATCGGTTGACGCGAACTGTTTGCGGGCCTCTTGGACGACGATGCGCCAAGGGGCCCGCGTCTGCTATTTACAAAAGATCGGCCTTGATGGCGGGACTTTCTGCGAGCTGCTCGGCTGCCTTTTCGTCGGAGCTGTCGAGTGCTGCCAGGCTGCGGTAGACCCACTCGTTGACCTGGGTGTTTTTGACGCCTGCGGTCTGCATAAGGGCGCCTACCTCGCGGATTGCTGCGAGCAGATCGGCTTTGGGACCCGCGAGCTCGACCTCGACGCCGTGGTAGGCGGTCACGCCGCGGTTTTCGCTCACGTGGTCGATAAAGCCCTCGACGGTCTCAAGCTGCTGGGCGAGAGCTGCATCATCGTCAGCGTCCAGCGCAACAAGGGCGTTCGAAACCGTGAGGGCGGGATGTCCGCAGGGGACAAAGCCTTCGATTACATCCATAGCTTCGGTAATGGTTGAGCCCAGGCCTGCGAGGGCATTGACAAGTTGCTGCTTGGTATCCATAACGGTCCTTTCGACGGGTCAATTTTGCTTGGCGAAAATATACGTGATGCGATCGGTAGCAAAAGTGCGAAGTGCGGCGCACATTGGGGTCTTCACAGCTCGTGCATAGAACAGCTGTCCGCTTTCAGAACGTGGTAAGATAACACTCCACAAGCGGGGCTCGCCCTGCATGTTCCTTGAAAAGTCGACGGGTGTTGGGCGCTCGTGCCCAATGCCATCCAGACTTTCCCAACATTCGGGGGCGACTGGTTTCGACACGATAGCTCTGAGAGAGGAAGCAAGCCGAGGTCTCCTCGCCTCGTTAAACAGGGGTGCCGTCAAATTGAATTGACAACAACTCTTCTTTTGAGCCTATGGCTCTCGCTGCTTAGTTTATAGCGGCGCGTCAACCCGGCGATTTCCCCGACACCGGTGCGACGTCATTTTAGGGGAATGCTCCTGCGCACGTAATCGGTATGGCGCAGGCTAAGACCGAACCGGTTAGGACGCCGCGAGCGTGTCGCTGCGCGCAAAGCGTCCGAGACTAAACCAGCGACTGAGCTTGGAGATGCCAATCAGGGGGCTTTCGTGGACCGGAGTTCGATTCTCCGCGCCTCCACCAATAGTTACAGGCAGGTAGAGAAGTGTCTCTACCTGCCTTTTTATTACTTACAGATGCCGCGGAGAATCGAACTCTATGCAGGGCGCGAGCGTAAAGCAAACGCGAAGCGTTTGTAGCGAGCGGGCGAGGACGCCGGCAGGCGGCCGAAGCCGGTGCGTATTTGCGAAGCAAATACGCGGATTCTCCGCGCAAACTATCAGCCCAATATGGATGCGATGTTTATCGAATCTCAGCCCGCCGTGCCCCACATCAGTGAATCCCCCCCGTACCGCGGAGAATCGAACTCTATGCAGGACGCGGGCGTTAAGAAAACGCCGCAGCAACGCAGGGTGGGATGTGCTTTCCCAATGGCAACCCAGGCGGAAAGCGCATCCCGGAATCCGCGCTCAGACTGGGACGTAGTTTCCGGATGGCGCCTCAAGCGGAAGCTGCGACCCGGAATCGAGCCGTAGAGTGGGACATGCTTTCCCAATGGCAGCTCAAGCGGAAAGCGCATCCCGGAATCTAAGCTCGGAATGGGATTCATTTTCCTGATGACGGGCTCAGCGGAAAATCCGTCCCGGAATCTCGCCTCAAACTGGGACACACTTTCCGCTTCACCTGCCGCCTCGAAAAACCCATGCGCTCGCCATCCCAAAACTGGGTAGAAGAAAGCCAAAACGCAATCGCAGGAGGTCAATATGACTGCAGAAGATAAGGCAAAGAACGCCGGCAAGGTCGCGCTCGTCCTGGAGGGCGGTAGTTTTCGCGGGCAGTTTACCGCGGGCGTGCTCGACGTTCTCATGGAGGCTGGCGTCGAGATTCCGGCTGTCTACGGTGTATCGGCCGGTGCCCTCAACGGCGTGAACTACAAGTCGCACCAGATCGGCCGTGCCAACCGCATCAACCTGGCTTTCTGCAACGACAGCCGCTTCATGGGCGCCGCATCGTTTGCGTCCACGGGCTCTATTGTGGGTTACGACTTTATCTTCAACGATGTCCAGGACCGCCTGGATCCCTTTGACAATGAGACGTTCGACGCGAGCCCCATCGAGATGTACGCCGTCGCGACGGACATGCTTTTTGGAACCGCCACGTACCTCCCGGTCAAAAGCGCCGTGCTCGATCTCGATGCCGTGCGCGCATCGACGTCGCTGCCGCTGGTGACGCCGCCGGTCGAGATTGACGGGCACAAATACGTCGACGGTGGCGTAGCCGATTCGATCCCCATCGAGCACGTGCTGGAGGAGGCGGGCTTCGACCGTGCGGTCGTCATCGTCACGCAGGACCGCTCGTACGAGAAAAAGCCTTACGAGTTTATGCCTGCCGCGCGCGCCCGCTATGCCGACTACCCCTATCTGCTCGAGGGAATCGAGACGCGCCACGACCGCTACAACATCCAGCGCATGCACCTGTGGAAGTATGAGCGCGAGGGCCGCGCGTTGGTCGTCGCTCCGCAAAAGCCGGTCGAGGTCGGCCATGTCGAGCACGATTCGGCAAAGCTTTTGGACCTGTATATCCAGGGCCGTCAGGAGGCAAAGCGCCTGCTCGCGGAAATCCAAGAGTTCGTTGAGCGATAGCGACGGCGAACCCTCAAAAAATGACAACAGCTAAAGAGCTGGAAAAATCACGGCTCGTGGATGACATGTGCAGAAACTCTGGTCGGAGCCAAAATACCTGTTGACTCGGGCGGCGAGCGGGGTAATATGGACGGGTTACTTGCAGAGCCCCGTGAATCTCTGTAACAACACGTACTGT
>URTB01000054.1 GCA_900550595.1 uncultured Collinsella sp. | reverse complement strand
ACACCCACCGTGTCCTGTGCGCTTCGCGCTCGACTATTATTGCAAGGAACGCCACGTGATGCAAGCCCCAATTTTCAAGAATTTTGAAAAGAGTCTTTCGAGACCATTTCGAGCAAATCCCACCGGTTTCATAGGAGTAAACTTGCCCCACTGCAAATGCTCGAAAGGACCGTCATGAAAGAACTCTCCAACCGCACGGCAACGTTTACCGATTCGGTCATCCGCCGCATGACACGCATCTCCAATAAGTACGGCGCTGTCAATCTCTCGCAGGGCTTCCCTGACTTCGATCCCCCAGCGCAGCTGCTCGATAGCCTCAGCACCATCGCCACCGACCCCAAGCCGCTTTACCACCAGTACTCCATCACCTGGGGCTCCCAGGCCATGCGTGAGGCGCTTGCCGCCAAGCAGGAGCATTTTATGGGCATGTCGGTAAACCCCAACGAGAATATCGTAGTCACCTGCGGCTCCACCGAGGCCATGATGGCCGCCATGATGACGGTTACGAACCCCGGAGACAAGGTCGTCATCTTCTCGCCGTTCTACGAGAACTACGGCGCCGACACGATCCTTTCGGGTGCCGAGCCCATCTACGTGCCGCTCAACCCGCCCACATTCGGCTTTGACCGTGAGACGCTCGAGGCGGCCTTCCGCGACAACGACCCCAAGGCCATCGTCCTGTGCAACCCTTCCAACCCCTGCGGCAAGGTCTTTACGCGCGAGGAGCTCACCTTTATCGCCGACCTCTGCAAAAAGTACGACGCCTACTGCATCACCGACGAGGTGTACGAGCACATCGTCTACGCGCCCCACGAGCACGTCTATATGGCCACGCTGCCCGGCATGTTCGAGCGCACTATCAGCTGCAGCTCACTGTCTAAGACGTACTCCATCACCGGCTGGCGTCTGGGCTACACCATCGCCCCAGCCCAGATCACCGAGCGCATTAAAAAAGTCCACGACTTCCTCACCGTGGGTGCCGCCGCTCCCCTGCAGGAAGCTGTCGTCACCGCCCTCAACTTCGACGACAGCTATTACCAGGAGGTCCTCGACCTCTACACCGCCAAGCGCGACCTGTTCTGCCAGGGACTCGATAGCATCGGTCTTGAGCATAACGTGCCGCAGGGCGCCTACTACGTCATGATGGACATCTCTGAGTTTGGCTATGACAGCGACCTCGAATTCTGCGAGGACCTCGCATCTAAGGTGGGCGTGGGCGCCGTGCCCGGCTCGAGCTTCTTCCGCGAGCCCGTCAACCATCTGATTCGTTTCCACTTTGCCAAGCGAGACGAGACGCTTAACGCGGCGCTGGAGAACCTCAAATCGCTACGTGATAAAATCAAGCCGCGCGGGTAAGGACGGCCCGGCAACTAAAGCAACCAAAAAAGCCTCGTACCGCCCGCCGCGTTGCGAGGCTTCTTTTTATAGCGCTTTCTAAAATGGTTTAGAGCTCTATACTTTAGTCACGGAGCAACTCGTCCCAGAGAGAGGAATACTATGGCAGAGCAGCAGCTTATCGGAGCGCTCGAGGCTGGCGGCACCAAGATGGTCTGCGCCACGGGCTATGCAGACGGTACGGTCCTGGAGCGCGAGCAGATTGCGACCACGACCCCGCAGGAGACCGTTGAGGCCGTCAACGCATGGTTTGCCGACAAGGGCATCGCCGCGCTGGGCATTGGCGCCTTTGGCCCCACGGCAGTCAACCCTGCCTCGCCCCAATACGGCAAGATCCTGGAGACGCCCAAAACGGCATGGCGCTACTTTGATCTGCTGGGCACCATTCAAAACGAGCTCAATATTCCCTGTGGCTACGACACCGACGTCAACGTCGCCTGCTTGGGCGAGGTCACCTTCGGTTGCGCCCAGGGCCTCACCGACGTGGTCTACCTGACCATCGGCACCGGCGTGGGCGCCGGCGTGCTCTCGGGCGGCCAGCTCGTGCACGGTATGATGCATCCCGAAGCCGGCCATATCCTGGTCACGCGCGATCCGCGCGACACCATCGGCGAGCATAGCGCCTGCCCCTTCCACGACAACTGCCTCGAGGGCCTCATCGCCGGCCCCGGCGTTAAAAAGCGCTGGAATGGCAAGAGCGCCGGAGACATGGCCGAAGATCCGGAGGCCATGGACCTGCTCGCAGGCTACCTGGCACAGGCGCTCATGACCTACACGCTGTGCTACGCGCCGCAAAAGATCATCATCGGCGGCGGCGTGGCCGACCACACCCCCATCGTGCCGCTCGCACGCAAAAAGTGCGCCGAGATGCTCAACGGCTATATCGTCACGCCCGAGGTCAACGACATCGAAACCTACATTGTCAATAACAGCCTTGAGGGCAAGCAGGGCATCATGGGTTGTCTGGCCCTTGGCGCCCAGGCGCTCCAGTGAAGGACACATCAGCGGGGCGCAGCGTAGCCAAACTCGCAAAACGCCCGGAAAACGCCGTCACGCCCCGCAGAGGCCCTCAAACGTACAAGACCGCCTAGGACCAAGCAAAACGTCCTAGGCGGCCTTTTTGGTGTACATCAGCGACCGTAAGAGATATCGGAGTACGACGCCTGTCGTCGCCCCGCAGCAGTCGATCATCACATCGGTAATCATGCCGGCGCGACCGGGCACAAATAGCTGGATCGTCTCGTCGATAGAGGGGACAAGCAGCAAGAACACCGCCGTGGGCAGCAACACATCAAACGTACGCCGGCCTTCGAGGTCAAAGGCGTGCGTCGCCAAGATGCCAAGCACCATGTACTCGGTAAAATGAGCGCACTTGCGCACGACGAAGTTGGTCACCCACTCGTATGGAAGCCCCAGGGTCTGCAAAAAGCCGCGAATGGATTCCATAATCGACAGGCTCAACGAACCAGAGCCCGTACCGGGAACCAGCGAATTGCCCCAAATGACGAGCACCATGGCGCAGGCGGCAAGCGCACATTTTCGATCGACCTTAACCATGCGGCAATTATGCCTCCGCGCGCAGCGGCGTAAAGCTGGCGGTACCGCCCTCGATAACGCTCAGATAGGCACGACCCGTGCGCTTGACGGCCGCAGACTGCAGACGGTTGATCTCTTCCTCGAGAATCTGATTGACGCGCTCATGACGACGGTTTTCCATAACGCCGGCAGCGATAGCCTCGGCGCGCTCGATACCCTCGCGCGAGATACGCGCGGTATCCTCGGGAAGCACGGAACTGTGGCGGCCGACATAGACGGGAGCAGCCGACACAGGTGAGGCTGCAGGCGCAGGCACCGCCACGGGGGCGGGCTCGGCAGCCTCGGCCATGATCGCCATAGCGGCGGCCCACATGTCCTCGTGGCCCGAATAATCGGCCATGGGGACATCTTCCTCGAGGGAGGCATCGGGGAGACTGTCGGTATCCGCGCGATCCTGGGCATCGATAGAGGCAGTGATGGCGGCGGGCTCGTCCAGATCGGCGAGGTCCACACCCTTGGCATCGGAAATGATGGGCATGCTGGCGAGCTTGGCGTTGTACGGCGCCGCCTCCGCGGCCTGCATTTGGGCCGAAACGCCCCAAAGCGAGCTTTCGGCAGCTCGGCGAGCGGCAATGGTCTCCTCGTCGACAGCCAGGGGCTCATCGGCAAAGGGGTCGGCGACAGGAGCCGCCTGAGCTGCGCTCTGTTGGCCGGCCGAAGCAGCCGACGCGGCAGAGGCGTACGCAGCCGACGACGCGCCGCTATAGGCGGCATTGTTGGCGGCGTTGGCCACAAGCGCCACGAAGGCTGCGGTGCTGCCCGCAGGGGCGGCGTGAGAGCCCGAGACGGCGCGTGCGGCAGCGGCAATGTCATCGCGATTGTAAGAACCGGTCTTTCCACCGTTGGTGAGCTCGTCGATTGCGACCTGGTAGACATCGCGCGAACGCGCAGGATCGCAGCTGACCGGGGAATCGTCATCGAGCATGCTGTCGATCATAGACCAGGCGTCGGCCTCATCCATGGCGTTAGCCGCGCGCGCGATGGTGGGAACGCCATCGTCGGCGTGGCGGCGCTGGAACGCACCGGTCAGGCCGGAGAGAAATGCGGGAGAAGGCTGTGCGGCATTGGCTTGATCGGCCGGGACCGCAGGCTGAGATGCCGCCCCCTGCTGCTGCGCGGGAATCGAAGCGGTCTTGAACTCGCTGTGGGTCCGGCCAAACTGAGCGGCACCGCCCACAGCATCGGGCTCGAACAGGCGGCCATCGTGCTCGGCACGATACTCGGAGATGCCCAGCGAGACTGCATAGATGCCCACGCCCGCCACCGCACCAACGGCAAAGGGAACCGCGCCCGCGACAACCGTCTCATTAACCGACGAGAACGGCAACGTCGCAGCATACATCACCACGGGGGCGGCAAGGCCGATCCCGCAGGAAAGTCCGGCAAGGACTGCTCGTTGTGTTGCATCAGAAGAAGCCATGAGCTCTCCCCATCTTCCAGCACCCAAATCGCATCATTTAGTTGGCTGCGCGAGAGAAGATGAAGCGGGACATGCGTCCCAAAGCAACGGTATATGGTTCGTTTCATCTGCGTTTTCCGTCGCGAAGCTTAAAAGTTATTATGCGAAACCGACCCTCCGATTGCAAGCGATGAGGCCGGATTGTGACTCGAAAACTGCTGCTTGTCGGTCATAAGGTCAAAAAATGCTGCCGAGTGGCGCCATAAAGAAAGGGCCGGGGCATAAACCCCGGCCCGATTGCCCGTTCTTATGGCGATATAGCGTGCGGCTTATTGTCTAAAACGTCTGCTCGTAGTCGCTGTGTTTTTTGGCCGAACGCACCAGGAACTCCTGGTTGGTGTTGGTGCCCTTAAGACCCTTGATAAACGACGCCGCCGCGCGCTCGGTGTTGTTCATGCCGGCGAGGATGCGACGCAGGCCAAAGACAAACGGGCGCATCTGCTCGTCGACCAGCAGGTCCTCGTTGCGTGTACCGGAGGCAACGGGGTCAATGGCCGGGAAGATGCGGCGATCGGCAAGATCGCGGTCGAGCTTGAGTTCCATGTTGCCGGTGCCCTTGAACTCCTCAAAGATGACCTCGTCCATCTTTGAGCCGGTGTCGATGAGGGCGGAGGCGAGGATGGTGAGCGAGCCACCGTTCTCGATATTGCGGGCTGCACCCAGGAAACGCTTGGGCGGGTAGAGGGCTGCCGAATCGACGCCGCCCGAGAGGATACGGCCCGAGGCAGGTGCCGCCAGGTTGTAGGCACGGGCAAGACGCGTGATGGAGTCGAGCACCACCACGACATCGCCACCCAGCTCCACAATGCGCTTGGCGCGCTCGATAACGAGCTCGGCCACGCGGGTGTGGTTGTCGGCGGGCATATCGAAGGTCGAGGCAACGACCTCGCCCTTGATGGAGCGCTGCATATCGGTGACCTCTTCGGGGCGCTCGTCGACGAGCAGGCAGATGAGGTGCACCTCGGGGTTGTTGATCGAGATGGACTGGCAGATCTTCTTAAGGATCGTTGTCTTGCCGGCCTTGGGCGGCGACACGATCAGGCCACGCTGGCCCTTGCCGATCGGCGACACGATATCGATGGCGCGACCGGTAATGGAATCCTTGCCGTGCTCCATACGCAGCGGCTCGTTAGGATAGACCGGGGTAAGGTCGCCGAACTTGGGGCGGTTGCGGATCTGCTCGGGATCCATGCCGTTAACGGTCGTGATCTTGGCGAGGCCGGCGCGCTTGTCGCCGCCGCGCGAGGGGCGCAGCGAGCCCTCGATGACATCGCCCGTGCGCAGACGCGCGGAGCGGATGAGGTAAGCGGGGACGAAGGCGTCCTCGTTGGACTTCATGTAACCGTGGGCGTGAATGATACCGGAGCTGTCCGGGCGAATCTGCAGGATGCCCTTAATATCGCGGAAGCCCTCGGCCTTCGCGGCGGTCGTGTAGATCTCCTCGACAAGCTCGGCCTTCTTCTTGCCGGTCGTCTCGATCTCGAACTCTTTTGCCTTCTCGCGCAGCTCGGCGACCTTCATGGCCGCAAGCTCCTCACGCGAAAGCGTGGGCTCGGTGGGGGCGGCGTTGCGCTCCCTGTTGCGCTGTTTGCGGTCGCGCTGACGGCTGCGGCGGTCGTTGTTGCGATCGTCTTTGCGGTCGTTGCGCTCATCGTTGCGCTTGTGCTGACGGCGGCTGGGGCGGGCGCCCTCTTCGGCACCGACGCCCCCGTCGGCTGCGGGTGCATCGGTGCCGGACGGAGCCTCGCCCTCCGCCTTGGCGTCGGCGTTGGCATGAGCACCGGAATCGGCGTCACCCTGCTGCTCGGCAACCTTGGCCCTCGCGGACTTCTTGCGCGTACGCTTGGGCTTCTCAGTTGCCGGCTGGTCGACGTTCTCGGCCTCGGAAGCGGCATCGGCGGTTGCCTGGGAGGACTTGTCCTCGACGGACTTGGCCTCGGCGTCGACTTTGGCCTTCGCCTTCGTCGAGCGCTTTGCCGCGGTGCGACGGCTACGGCCGGGGCGGACATCGGCGGGCTCGGCATCGGCAGATGCGGGAGCCTCGGTGGACGGAGCGTCCTGGACCCAGAAATCGGCCGCGGCCGTAGACTCGGCCGTCACCGCTGCACCCTGGGCAGCAGCTGCTGCGGCAGCGGCTTTCTCGGCCTCAACATACGCCTTGGGCTTGCGGCCGCGACGATGCGGGCGCAGAGCCGGATCAACGACGGGAACCTCGTTGACCTCAGCGTGTACGACGGGCTCGGCGGAGGAAGCGCCCTCCCCTGCCGCAGAACGAGCCGGAGCTTC
This sequence comes from uncultured Collinsella sp., assembly GCA_900550595.1. Classification (GTDB taxonomy): domain Bacteria; phylum Actinomycetota; class Coriobacteriia; order Coriobacteriales; family Coriobacteriaceae; genus Collinsella. Next base: position 1,595 of record URTB01000054.1, on the reverse strand, counting down.
AGCGACCTCAGGAGTCAGTTGCTCGACGGGTTGCTGCGTCTTGGCTGCCGCACGGCGACGCGTGCGCGGTGCCGGCTTCTCGGCCGACTGTTCGGCAGCAGGAGCCTCGGGGGCGACCGGCGCAGCGAGCTCAGTCAATGCCGCGGCCTCGCGCTCGGCAGCGCGACGGCGGGCACGCACAACCTGGGCCTCGCTAATCTGCGCCAGTGCACGGGCCTGCGCGACCTCATCGGAAATGGGGACCGAAGCATCGGCGGCAACGGGCCGCTTCGCGCGCGTGGTGCGCGTCGTACGGCGCTTGGGCTTTTCGGCATCCTCGCCGTCCGCAGCAGGCTTGGCCACACGACGCGTGCGCTTAGGCTTAGCGGGAGCAGCCTCCTCGCTAGCAACGGGCGTGGTGGGCGCGGCGGCCTTAGGCGCCTCGGGGGCCGAGACCTGCGCCGGCGCGGACAGCACGGCCTGGTCCGACGTAACCGGTGCAGCGGGAGCCGTTTGCGTCGTCGTTATTTCGTTTTCTTGTTGTTGATCAGACACAGTGTTTGCTCAACTTTCTTTTCAAGCCCTGTGATCACATGCTCCCTGCATAAACCTTCAGGGCGGCTAAACAGTCTAGCTCCGTCCAAAAAGCGACGAGCATCATTGATCTGTATCGAGATGATTGCGTCAAATACGCAGCGTTAGTGTAACACAACCGCCGCCACCTGCAACTTAGTCATCGGGGGCGTTCTTAAACGACTAGTCAAAAGGAACACTCTTTACAAAGTTCCGGCGCACACCATCGCCACATCATAAGCTGCGGTGAAATAGTTCCCAAATCCCGGCCGACACCTCTCAAGCAGGAACCATTCCACCGCAACTCATAAGAAGAAGGCAGGTCAAGCCTCAAGCATCGAGAAAACGGAACAGCTAAGGGGCAAAGGCATCGGCCCCAAGATCGACACGCCACGAATCGCGCCCATCTACTACGTTTGCCCCCGCACCCCTGACCATACTCACTATTTTTCGAAAGTCGCAGACCTGCTACCTGCGGTTTTAATATTGCGATTTTCGGCGTGGTTCGGGGTACGCACTTAAACGTAGTAGATGCCCCCGATTCTTGGCAGAAGGTATCCCACCGCTCCTCCACGGGACAAAAATGATCCGTTTTCCTCCGTCCCCTAGGGTCATTTTCAAAACTATGGCTGTTTACTACGATGAATCGCTCAACCACGACCACGCCAAAACCCGAAAAAATAAAACCCCAGCTAGATGGCTTGCACTTTTCGGTGAAAAGCCAGTGTGATTGGAATCCCTCGATTCATCGTAGTAAACCGGTATAGTTGCGATTTAGTAGCATTTCCCAACACACCAAAAACACCGCCAAACGCAAAAAGCCCGACCTCCGCATGGGAGATCGGGCTTAGAAGGCTCAGCTAAACCAAACCTACGCAGTCAAACGGCCAGCGCTTACATCTGCTCGGGGGCGGTCACGCCAACAAGCGTGAGCACCAGGGCGAGCGTCACGCGGACGGCGTCGCAGGCGGCCAGACGGGCGCGCGAGAGCTCGGGGTCGACGGGACGGCCCTCGCTCGGCAGAACCTGGCAGGCGGCGTAGA
>URTB01000053.1 GCA_900550595.1 uncultured Collinsella sp. | reverse complement strand
ATCATTCCGTTTTTCTGCAAGGGAGGGGAGGCTCATGTCTAAGTGCGAGAGCAATATCGATGAGCTGATTGTCCCCGAGCTTGCGGGAATTGCTGGGACGGTTTCGTCAAGGCTCTCTGATTTCCGGGATTGGCGCGGCGATGCTTCTGCGGATGTTTCCGAGTTGGAGACAGCCGCTTCGGACCTTGAGGTTTGCGGGCTGACCGTTACGGCGATTGATTTCGCAAATCCGTGCGCGCGCTACTCCGAGGTTTCCTTTGAGCTCGGCGGGTATGTCGTGCACGGCCGTTTGATTGAGCCTGTTGGTCGTGACCGGGCATCCGAGCTTGTGCCACTATGCCTGATGTTTCACGACATCGACCGACCCGTGCGCGGCTGGCATCACATGACGAGATTTGTCGCCATGGGGTATGCCGTCCTCGCGCTGGACGATGAGACTATTGGATCCAACGATCTGCAGCAGGGGATTACCTCGCCTGCTTTTGTCGAGCGTGTCCGTTGGGGCTGCGCGTTGGCGAAGGTTGCGCGCAACCTTGATGGCATGGATCCCGACCGCATCTTTGCATGGGGCGAGGGCCTTGGCGGCGGTGTCGCGCTGGCGGTTTCTGCTCTGGACGAGCGGGGCCTTGCCTGCACGGCGCTTGCCAATCCGCTTCCCAGCGGTCTCGAGACGCTGTCGCCTCGGGTTCGTGGTTCGGTGCTCATGGGCACATCGCTCATGGATACCGTGAGTGATCCCAAGGGTCAGTTTGCCGTATTCAACGGTCTTGAGTGTGACCGGAGGCATATCATCTATGCCAAATACGCTCACGAGCGCATCAATGCGTTCGAAAACGAAGTCGTCGACTTCTTTAACCAAACGTTCTATTCGTGTTCTTTGGCCTAGACGGCCTGGACACCGCCAACAAGAGTGGGCGGCATAGGGCTGCCCGCCAGACAACTAAGGAGATTCTTGTGGCAACTCAGAAATTCACCGGCGTTATCCCTCCCGTCGTTGTTCCCGATACCGAAGACCACCAGCTCGACGTTGCCTCCTTTGAGCGCAGCATCAACCGCATGATCGATGCCGGCGTCGATGGCCTGTTCTTCCTGGGCTCCTCGGGCGAGGTCGTCTTCTCCACCGACGAGCGCCGTCGCCAGATTGTCGCAGAGGCCGTCCGTATCGTCGACCACCGCGTTCCCGTTCTGGTCGGCATCATCGACACCGAGACCGAGCGCATGATCGAGCACGGCAAGGTCGCTCAGGAGCTGGGCGCCGATGCGCTCGTCGCCACCTGCCCGTTCTATGCCCTGCAGGGCATGACCGAGGTCGAGGAGCACTTCCGCATCCTTCACGAGGAACTCGACCTGCCCATCTTCGCCTACGACATCCCCGTGTGCGTCCACACCAAGCTTCCCTGGAAGCTTCTTGCCAAGCTCGGCGCCGAGGGCGTCCTTGCTGGCGTCAAGGATTCCTCGGGTGATGACATCTCGTTCCGCTACCTCGTTCAGGAGAACGAAAAGAACGGCCATCCGATGAGCATCCTCACCGGTCACGAGGTTGTTGTCGACGGCGCTTACCTCGGTGGCGCCGACGGCTCTGTCCCGGGTCTCGCCAACGTTGAGCCCGAGGGCTACGTTCGTCAGTGGAAGGCCGCTCAGGCTGGTGACTGGGCTACCGTCAAGGCCGAGCAGGATCGCCTCAATGAGATTTCGCACATCTGGGATGTCACCTCGGGCGTCCAGGGCTATGCCGGTGGCGTCGGCGCCTTCAAGACCGCTATGAACCTCATGGGCATCTTCGACAGCCCGACCATGCCGCGCCCGGTGAAGGCCATGACCGGTGAGAACGTCGAGGCGATTCGCAAGGTCCTCCAGGACAACGGTCTCCTTTAAAGCTTTCCCAGGCACCCGACCTCGCCGTTCAACCGTGCGGCCATGACCCATTATGTCAATGGCCACACGGTTTCTCGGCGATCTCGGGCACCTGGAAAACCTTTACCGCGCTGTGACGGCTAGCCTGACGGCGCATTTCCTGTAGTTGTTTTTGTCTCCGAAGGAGAACGACATGGAGAACAAGTACGTCTGCTCTGTCGATATCGGCGGAACTAAGATCGCGACTGCCATCATGGAGTATCCGGCTGACGGCGGTGTGCCCCATCCCGTTTTTGAGGCTGAGGTTCCCACCGAGGCCCAGGAGGGTGGCGAAGCAGTCTTCCAGCGCATCGAGGCGTCTATCAAGGCAGCTCTTGAGGCAAATCCCGATGTCGAGGTCCTCGGAGTTGGCATCGGCGCTGCCGGTGTCGTCGACCCCAAGACGGGCGCCATCGCGTATGCCAATGAGATTATGCCCGGCTGGTCCGGTGTTCAGTTGGGGCCGCGTCTGCGCGAGGACCTCGGCCTTCCCGTTGCCGTTGTAGGCGACGTGCAGGCTCATGCTCTGGGCGAGGCCCACTGGGGCGTCGGCAAGGGCAAGTTCTCCGTCTTGTGTTTGGGCATCGGTACGGGCATCGGCGGCGCATATGTCGAGAACGGCCGCGTGATGCAGGGCTTCCATGGTGCTGCCGGCCATATGGGCCACATCGAGTGCTCGGCTGCCGCCGGCATTCCCTGCGCCTGCGGGCGTTCCGGCCATCTGGAGTCGGTTGCTTCCGGAACATCAATCGGGCGCATGTACGATGAGCGTTTTGGCCGCGTCGACCCCAGCCGTCCTTCGGTCGGCCGTGACGTGAACGACCTGTGCCGCGCAGGCGACGCAAAGGCGACCGAGGTCATTCATGACGCCGGCTTTGCGCTGGGCGCCAGCCTGGGCTCGCTCGCTAACATCCTGGACCCTGAGGTCATCGTGCTTTCGGGCGGCGTGATTCACCAAGGCCCCGATTGGCGTTCACAGACGTGGAAGGACTCGGTGCACGAGGGCTATGCCAGCCAGGCGCTCGACCCGCTTCAGGACACGCCGATTCTCATCGGCTCTCTGGAGGGCGACGCGCCGCTCATCGGTGCCGCCGAACACCTTCTTGCATCGTTGAAGTAAACATAACTACCAAGTGCGCCTTCTGAGGTGCCGCAGATTGACGTGAAAGAGGAGCGAAGCGTACTTCGGTACGCGAGCGACGGTTTGAACGTCAAGGTGCGGTGTCTCAGAAGGCTGTTTTGAGAAAGGTTGAGTCGAACATGACCGTTGATCCTTTGATCCAGTCCCTGAAGGGCAAGCTCGTCGTGAGCGTTCAGGCGTATATGGGCGAGCCGCTTCGTACGCCCGAGACCATGGCTCAAATGTCTCGCGCTTGCGAGCTTGGCGGCGCCGCCGCCATTCGCTGCCAGGGCCTTGCCGACATTGCCGCCATTAAGGGTCGCTGTGAGGTTCCCGTCATCGGTCTGTGGAAGGACGGGCACGAGGGCGTTTACATCACGCCGACGCTGCGTCACGCTCGTGCCTGCGTTGCTGCGGGTGCCGATATCGTGGCGATCGACGCCACCGATCGTCCGCGTCCCGATGGCAAGTCGGTCGAGGACACCTTCCGCCCGCTGCACGAGGAGGGTGTGCTCCTGATGGCGGATTGTGCCACCATCGAGGACATTCGCCGTGCGGTTGATATGGGCTTCGACCTGGTATCCACCACACTCTCTCACGGTGTCGCCGCCATCGACTGCACCATGGCCGATGGCCCCGACCTGCCGCTCCTGCGTCAGGCGACCGAGGAATTTCCCGGCCTTCCCATCATTTGCGAGGGTCGCGTGCATACGCCCGAGGAGGCTCGCGCTGCAATCGACGCCGGCGCGTGGGCCGTTGTCGTCGGCACCGCTATCACGCACCCCACGAGTATTACAAGTTGGTTCAAGGCTGCGCTTGAGGCGTAAGACGGGCCTTGTATCCGCTTGGGGCGGTATACTCAATAAAGGCAATTGATCGCGCGGGATCCGCTGGCCGGGTCCCGCGCTTATTTTAGGAGGCACACATGCAAAAGGGAGATGCCATGGATGCGGCGGAGCGCTCGGAGCGTATCCCCGATATCGTTATCATCACCGGAATGTCCGGCTCGGGCCGAACGCAAGCCATGCATGTGTTTGAGGACATGGGCTATTTTTGTATCGACAACCTGCCCCCACGCCTGATTGCCCAGCTTGCTGAGCTCGTTGGCATCAATACGGGCGTGGGCAGGCACCTTGCCGTTACCTGCGACCTGCGTAGCCAGGGCTTGTTCGATGAACTGCTCGATGCTGTTGCCGCACTGGAAGAGCGCGAGATGAGCTGCGACATTGTGTTTCTCGAGGCGTCTGACGAGGTGCTGATTCGCCGGTATAGCGAAAACCGTCGTCGCCATCCCATTGCAAAGCCGGGGGAGACCACGGCCGACGCTATTCAGCGTGAACGTCTGCAGCTGCAGGGCGTTCGCGATCGAGCCGATATGATTATCGACACGAGCCGCTTGCGCACTTCTGCCTTGCGCAACAAGCTGCGCATGGCTTTTTCCGAGCTGTCCGACCAGCAGCTTATGGATGTCCACGTGTTCTCGTTTGGCTTTAAGCATGGCATGCCCATCGAGGCGGATATCATGATCGATGTTCGCTTCTTGCCCAATCCTTTCTACGATCCCGAGATGCGCACCATGACCGGTCTCGATAAGAAGGTCTCCGATTTTGTCTTGGACCACCCCAAGACCCAGGAGTTCTGGAAGGCCTGGACCCAGCTGCTCGATACGGTCATGCCGGGTTATATCGCAGAGGGCAAGCCGCAGCTTTCCATTGCTATCGGCTGCACAGGCGGACAGCACCGTAGCGTCGCCATTGCCGAGGCCACGGCCCGCTACCTGGAGGGTGCTCAGTATCATGTGAGCATCTCCCACCGTGACCTGTCGCGTGCCAACACGAAGGCATAGGTTTACATGTCGTTTACCGCTGAGGTGCGTGACGAGCTTGCGCGCTGCGAACCAGAATGCGAATACTGCGATTTGTCGACGCTTGCTGCGCTAACGCGTGTGAGCGGCACGCTTTCGCTGGCGGGCTCGGGACGGTACCGCTTGACGGTCGCGACCGAGACGGGTGCTGTGGCGCGCACGATGATTGCGCTGACGCATCGTATCCTTAAGCTCAAGACCGAATTCACGGTTCGTAAGTCGGTCCTGCACAAGGTACGAAACTATCTCATCACCTTGCCCGATCAGCCCGATTTGGATAAGGCTCTGGTGCTGCTGGGCATTCTCGACCGTAGGGGAGGGCTCGTCGCGGGTGTGCCGCGCCACATCGTCGCCCGTCCTTGCTGCAGGCTCGCCTATATTCGCGGTGCGCTGATTGCCGGAGGCTTTGTTGCCGACCCGCGTGGCGATTTTCATTTGGAGATCGCGGTTCAGGGCGAGGAGTATGCAAAGGGACTTTGCGACCTTCTGGAGCAGATTGGAGTTCACGCCCGCGTCAATGCGCGTCGCGGCTCGTATGCCGTGTACATCAAGAGTGCCGAGGAGATTAAACGTCTGTTACAGCTGATTGGCGCCAAGCGCAGCGTTGCCGAGATTGAAGAGGCCCGCGCGGTTAAGCTGGTGAAGAACGACGTGAATCGTCGCGTGAACGCAGAGCTTGCCAACCAGACCAGAAGTGCCGGTGCCGCCCAACATCAGCTTGCGCTCATCGATGAGCTTGATCGGCGCGGTTTGCGCGAAACGCTGCCGGACGCTCTGGCAGTTTTTTGTGACTTACGCGAGCGTTACCCCGATCTCTCACTGCGAGATTTGGGGGAAATGGCCGACCCTCCTTTGTCGAAGTCGGCCTTGTATCACCGTGTTTTGCGCCTTGAAAAGCTCATTGAAGCAAGCGGGTAGTTTAACGCAATAGCTTTTATGGTGGTTTAACTGCTGTTTTATACGTTAAAGCGTTTTAACGCAAATTTGATTTTCAATTTCGAGCATTCTCGTGAAATTCAAGCCAAAAAAAAGGTATATTAGGCGAGTGGTTAGTTTGTGGGCCTCAACGGCAGGCGCTGTAGCTTGCGGGGGCCTTACGAAAGGAGACACAATGGCAGTAAAGGTTGCTATTAACGGCTTCGGTCGCATCGGTCGTCTGGCCTTCCGCCAGATGTTCGGTCATGAGGGCTCCGAGATCGTCGCTATCAACGACCTCACCTCTCCCGATATGCTCGCTTACCTGCTGAAGTACGACTCCACGCAGGGCAACTATGCTCGCGATCACGAGGTCGTCGCTGGCGAGGATTCCATCACCGTTGACGGCAAGGAGATCAAGATCTACAAGGAGGCCGACGCCAACAACCTGCCTTGGGGCGACCTCGACGTCGACGTCGTTCTCGAGTGCACCGGCTTCTACACCAGCAAGGCTAAGGCTCAGGCCCACATCAACGCTGGCGCCAAGAAGGTCGTCATCTCCGCTCCGGCCGGCAGCGATCTGCCCACCATCGTGTACAACGTCAACCATGAGACGCTGACCGCTGATGACAACATCATCTCCGCTGCCTCCTGCACGACGAACTGCCTCGCCCCGATGGCCAAGGGCCTGAACGACTTCGCCCCCATCGTCTCCGGCATCATGACCACCATCCACGCCTTCACCGGCGACCAGATGCCGCTCGACGGCCCGCAGCGCAAGGGCAACTTCCGTCGCTCCCGCGCCTGCTCCGAGAACATCGTCCCGAACACCACGGGCGCTGCCAAGGCCATCGGCCTGGTTCTCCCCGAGCTCAACGGCAAGCTCATCGGTGCCGCCCAGCGCGTCCCGACGCCGACTGGTTCGCTGACCAACCTCTACGCCGTCGTTGACAAGAAGGTCACCGTCGACGAGGTCAACGCTGCCATGAAGGCCTACGCCGAGACCATCCCCGAGACCTTCGCCTACAACGAGGACCAGATCGTCTCCCGCGACATCGTCGGCGAGACCCACGGCTCCATCTTCGATGCCACGCAGACCATGGCCTCCGACCTCGGCAACGGCCAGACCCTCGTTCAGGTCACCTCTTGGTACGACAACGAGAACTCCTACACCTCTCAGATGGTCCGCACCATCAAGTACTTCGAGAAGTTCGTTGCTTAATTTGGCTTTTAGCGAATAGCTCGTTGAGCGTCTAAAGAAGGGCGCGGCCTTTAAGGGCTTATGCTCTGGGGTCGCGTCCTTTTTTATTGGAAACCGTGCGCACATACGTGCACACATGTACGAAAGGTAGAAGCAAACATGGCCTTTACCAAGAAGACCGTCCGCGACATCGATGTCGACGGCAAGCGCGTTCTCGTCCGCGTTGACTTCAACGTGCCTATCAAGGACGGCGTCGTGGGCGATACTACCCGCATCAAGGCTGCCCTTCCCACCATCAAGTATCTCGTCGAGCACAACGCTCGCGTCATCCTCATGAGCCACCTTGGCCGTCCTGCCGGCACTGGTTTCGAGCCCGAGCTTTCGCTCAAGCCGGTTGCCGCCAAGCTCGCCGAGCTTTCCGGTCTCGACGTCAGCTTCGTCCAGGACACCTACGGCGAGGAGGCCGCCAAGGCCGTCGAGGCTGTCGAGCCGGGCAAGGTCCTCGTTCTCGAGAACGTCCGTTTCGATAAGCGCGAGAAGAAGAACGATCCCGAGATCGCCAAGAAGCTCGCTTCCTACGGCGACATCTTCGTTCTCGACGCCTTCGGCACCGCTCACCGCGCCCAGGGTTCCGTCGTGGGCCCCGCCGCTTACCTGCCTGCCGTCGCTGGCTTCCTGCTCGAGAAGGAGGTCGACACGCTGACCGGCATCTTCGCCGAGCCCGAGCGCCCCTTCGTCGCTATCGTCGGCGGTTCCAAGGTTTCCTCCAAGATCGGTGTCCTCGATCATCTGATCGATTCCGCCGACACCCTGATCATCGGTGGCGGCATGGCCTACACCTTCTTCCTGGCCAAGGGCTACAAAACCGTCGGTACCTCCCTCAAAGAGGAGGACTGGGTCGAGCGCGCTGCAGAGATGCTCAAGAAGGCTGAGGACAAGGGCGTCAAGATCCTGCTCCCGATCGATAACCTCGTTGCCGACCACTTCGGCGAGGACGCTACGGGCGAGGTCGTCGCTTCCGACGCCATCCCCGATGATCGCATGGGCATGGACATCGGCCCCAAGACCGAGGCCCTTTACGCCGAGGCCATCAAGGGCGCCAAGACCGTCTTCTGGAACGGCCCCATGGGCGTTTTCGAGTTCGATAACTTCGCGCACGGCACCAAGGCCGTTGCCGAGGCTGTTGCCGAGCTCAAGGCCAACGGCGGCACCTCGATCATCGGTGGTGGCGACTCTGTCGCAGCCGTCAACAAGTTCAACCTGGCCGACAAGATGAGCTGGATCTCTACCGGTGGTGGCGCTTCCATGGAGCTCGTCGAGGGTAAGGCCCTGCCCGGAGTGG
>URTB01000052.1 GCA_900550595.1 uncultured Collinsella sp. | reverse complement strand
CACCCCGCGATGGGCGTCGACCTGATCGAGGCATCGCCGGCGGCCGCCGAGGTGTTCGCCATTGCCGATGAGGTGCGCCCGGGGACCAGCGAGCAGTGCCGGAGCGCCTCGAAGGAGGAGCTCTCGCAGACCGAGAACACGCAGCCGTGCGTGTTCGTTCACGACCTGGCAGCGGCTGCCGCCCTGCGTGAGCGCGGCGTGATACCTGCCGCCTGTGCGGGTTTTTCGCTAGGCGAGGTCGCCGCGCTCACCTTTGCGGGGGCATTCGATACGCGAGCGGGCTTTGAGCTCGTGTGCGAGCGCGCGGCGCTAATGGCCGCGGCTGCCGAGCGCCATCCGGGCGGCATGCGCGCCGTCATCAAGCTCGATGCGGCGCAAGTCGAGGGCCTGGCAAAACAGGCCGGCGAGGACTGCTGGCCAGTCAACTACAACAGTCCCCAGCAGACGGTTGTGGCCGGAGCGCCCGATGCGTTGCAGACCCTCGACGTCCTGGTAAAAGAGGCTGGCGGTCGCGCCATGAAGGTCGCGGTGTCGGGTGCATTCCATAGCCCCTATATGGCCGAGGCGACTGAGGGGCTGGCGACGTATATCCAAGCCGGCAACGCGCCGTCTTCGCTGCTGATTCCGGTCATGGCAAACATGACGGCGGCACCCTATCCGGCGGACCCGCGAGCGGCATCGGATGTCTTGGCCAACCAGGTGAGCCATGCCGTTCGCTGGGTCGACACGCTGCATACCCTGCAGGATCAGGGCATCGACACGTTTATTGAGGTCGGCCCTGGCAAAACGCTGTCGGGCCTGGTCAAGCGTACGCTGAGCGACGTTCGCGTGTATTCGTGCGAAACGGCCGAGCAGGTCGCAGCTATTGCCGACGAGCTCGCATAGGCCACAGGGCTGTAACCCGAAAGGAATGACATGGGCAACTTGAACAACGGCGCGCTCGAGCGCAACGACTCGCGTCGCGTGGCACTGGTCACGGGCGGCTCGCGGGGTATCGGCCGCGCCTGCGCTGTCGGTCTGGCGGAGGACGGCTTTGATATCGCCGTTGTCTATGCCGGCGGCGTCGATGCGGCGCGCGAGACGTGCGAAGCCTGCGAGGCGGCCGGCGCCGCGTCACGCGCATATCAATGCGACGTGGCCGACCCCGCTGCCGTCAACGCGTGCGTGGAAGCGGTCCTCAACGACTTTGGCTCCATTTGGGCGCTTGTCAACAACGCCGGCATCACCCGCGATGGCCTACTCATACGCATGGGCGATGACGCCTTCGATCGCGTGCTTGATGTCAATCTCAAGGGAACATTCAATATGACGCGCGCACTCACCAAGACCTTTATGCGCCAGCGCGGCGGTTGCGTCGTCAACATGAGCTCGGTCGTGGGCCTGATGGGCAATGCCGGGCAAGCCAACTACGCTGCCTCCAAGGCGGGCGTGATCGGCCTGACCAAGGCGGTGGCGCGCGAGCTTGCGTCCCGCGGCGTACGAGTGAACGCGGTCGCCCCCGGGTTTGTCGAGACGGATATGACGGCAAAGCTCTCGGAGAAGGTTCGCGCGGCAACCGAGGAGCAGATTCCCCTAAAGCGTATGGCGCGCCCCGAGGAAGTGGCCGGCGTGGTGCGCTTTTTGGCGAGCGATGCGGCTGCCTACATTACGGGCGAGGTCGTACGCGTCGACGGCGGAATGGCGATGTAGAAACCAGGGCCGAAGAACGGCTTGGATGAGGAGACCATGATGGAACAGAGAGTTGCAATCACCGGCATCGGTGCCGTATCGCCGCTCGGTAACACCGCGCTTGCCACCTGGGCGGCAATGTGCGCCGGCACGTGCGGCATCGGCCCGATCACGCACTTCGATACCGATGCGTTTGCCGTTAAGGTGGCGGCCGAGGTCAAGGGTTTTGACGGCAACGAGTACTTTGGCAAGCGTGACGCCAAGCACCTGGACCCCTGCGTTCGGTTTGCTCTGGCAGCGTCGGACGAGGCCATGCACGATGCGGGCTTTGATGTCGAAGGCGCCATCGATCACGAGCGCCTGGGCGTCTACGTGGGTTCAGGCGTGGGCGGCATGCAGACGCTCGTTGACAACGTCCATACGATTGCCGATCGAGGGCCTCGCCGTGCATCGCCCTATATGATTGCGATGATGATTCCCAATATGGCATCGGGCAACATTGCGATTCGCCACAAGGCAAAGGGCCCGACCCTGCCTGTGGTGACCGCGTGCGCAACCTCGGCCCATGCGGTGGGCGAGGCGTTCCGCGCCATCAAGCACGGCTATGCCGACGCGATCCTCGCGGGCGGCGCCGAGGCGGCCATTATCCCCGATGCCGTTGCAGGCTTTACGGCCTGCCGCGCATTGACCACCAACCCCGATCCCGCGACAGCTTGCCGCCCGTTCGATGCAGACCGCGACGGCTTTGTGATGGGCGAGGGCGCCTGCGTGCTGGTACTCGAGAGCATGGAGCATGCGCAGGCGCGCGGTGCGCACATTTATGCCGAGGTCGTGGGATACGGCAACACCGATGATGCCTATCACATCACGAGCCCCGATCCCGAGGCTGCTGGCATTGCCCGCGCGATATCGCTGGCGGTGGCCGAGGGTGACGTCAAGCCATCCGAGGGCCTCTACATCAATGCCCACGGCACCTCGACCAAGCTCAACGATTCGTCCGAGACGGCGGGCATTAAGCGTGCGCTCGGCGAGGATGCGGCGCGCGCCGCGCATGTCTCGTCGACCAAGTCGATGACGGGGCACATGATCGGTGCCACGGGTGCCATCGAGGTCATGGCCTGCGCCATGGCGCTCGAGCAGGGCGTGGTGCCACCGACCATTAACTACCACACACCCGATCCCGCCTGCGATCTTGACTACACGCCCAATCGCGCGGTTCGCGCCGACCTTACCTGGGCGCTTTCGACCAACCTGGGCTTTGGCGGACATAACGCCGCCATCGCGCTGCGTAGATATACGAGGAGCTAGAGCATGGATTCCAAAAGACTTGCCGAGATAGCCGATGTTATGGAGGACCGCGGCCTCACGCGCGTACGCGTTGAGGAGCCCGATGGCACCGCGGTCGAACTCGAGCGCGCGAGCGCCGCGCAGCCGGTTGCCGTGCCCATGCCTATGCCGAGCGCCATGGCCGCTCCAGTAGCAGCTCCTGCAGTCGCTCCTGCCGCACCGGAGCCCGCCGCGCAGGCGCCTGTTGCCGCGCCGGAGCCCAAGGGCGCCGAGGTGACCGCTCCCATGGTCGGCGTTTTCTATGCTGCCCCGGCGCCGGGCGACGAGCCATTTGTGCACGTGGGCTCCAAGGTCAAGGCCGGCGAGACCCTCTGCATCATCGAGGCCATGAAGGTTCTCAACGAGGTGACGGCCGAGGCAGACGGTGAGGTGCTCGAGATCTGTGTGGCAGACGGCGACCTCGTGGAGTTTGGCAGCTGCCTCATGAGGATCGGATAGGTGATATCCATGAACAAAGAAGAGCTTAAAGAACTGTTACCGCATCGCGAGCCGATGCTTTTGCTCGACGAAGCCGAGCTGGTGGGCGACGAGGCCCACGGCAAGATCACGATTACGGGCGACGAGTACTTTTTGCAGGGACATTTTCCGGGAAACCCGGTCGTCCCCGGCGTGATTCAGTGCGAGATGCTCGCCCAGAACTGCTGCGTGCTGCTGATGGGCGATGAGGGAGCGCGCGGCGCGACGCCGTTCTACACGAGTCTGGACAAGGTGCGCTTTAAGCGTCCGGTGCGCCCGGGCGACACGGTGGATCTGGTGTGCACCATCACGCGTGCGCGCGGGCCGTTCCGCTTTGCGACGGGTACTGCGAGCGTCAACGGTGAGGTTTGCTGCCGCGCCGATATGTCTTTTGCACTCATGCACGAAAGTTAAGGAAGGCTTCATGTTCGACAAAGTGCTCATCGCCAACCGCGGCGAAGTCGCGGTCCGTGTTATTCGCGCGTGCCGCGATATGGGCATCAAAACCGTCGCCGTCTATTCCACGGCCGATGCGGACGCGCTGCACGTGCAGCTTGCCGACGAGGCGTATTGCATCGGTGGCCCGCGTCTTGCCGAGAGCTACCTCAACGACGATGCCGTGCTCACCTGTGCCGTAAAGTCGGGCGCAAAGGCGATCCATCCTGGGTACGGCTTCTTTTCCGAGAAGGCGAGCTTTGTACGCGACTGCGACAAGTATGGCCTGGCTTTTGTCGGTCCTTCGGCCGAGGTGATCGACAGCATGGGCGACAAGGACGCCGCACGCCGAACGGCTGCCGCGGCGGGCGTGCCCATCGTGCCGGGCTGCGATTTGCTCAAAAGCCCCGAGGAGGCAACGGCCGAGGCCGAGCGCATTGGCTGTCCCGTGCTCATTAAGGCGCGCGCGGGCGGTGGCGGTCGCGGCATTCGCAAGGTCGAGCGCGTGGAAGATGCGGCAAAGGCGTTCATCGAGGCGCGTGCCGAGGGCGAGGCCGTTTTTGGCGACGGCGAGTGCTACATGGAGAAGTTCGTCGCGCCGGCGCACCACGTTGAGGTGCAGATTATGGCCGATAAGCAGGGCCATGTATTTTCGCTCGGCGAGCGCGAGTGCTCGGTGCAGCGTCGCAACCAAAAGCTGATCGAAGAGAGTCCCGCGCCGTGCCTCGACGGACACAACGACATTCGTGCTCGCATGCACAAGGCAGCGCGTGACCTGGCTCGTGCCGTCGGCTACGAAGGAGCCGGTACCATCGAGTTTCTGTATTCGGACGACGGCAATTTCTACTTTATGGAAATGAACACGCGCTTGCAGGTGGAGCATCCGGTTACAGAGTTTGTGACCGATACCGACTTGGTCAAGTGGCAGCTGCGCGTGGCAGCCGGCCAGCCTCTGCCCTTTGAGCAGGAGGACATGCCGGTCCGCAACCACGCCATGGAGTGCCGCATCAATGCCGAAACGCCGGACTTTCTGCCGTCCTGCGGAACGGTCACCGCGTTGCGTGTGCCGGGTGGTCCGCGCGTGCGCTGGGATTCTGCCATGTTTACCGGGGCCGCCGTTCCGCCGTACTACGACTCCATGCTCGGCAAGCTCATCGTGTGCGCGCCCACGCGTGACGGCGCCATTCGCAAGATGCGCTCGGCCCTGGGCGAGCTCGTGATTGAGGGCGTGAGCGAAAACAGCGAGCTTCAGCTCGACGTGCTGGCAAACGACGAGTTCTTGTCGGGCATGTATCACACCGATCTGATGGGGCATCTCTATGCTGATGAATAGAAAAGCGAAGACGGTCAACGTCCTCGAGGGGCCGATGACCGAGTCGTGCGCCGAGTTTCCCGCGCGCCACGTGTTTATCAAGTGCCCGGAGTGCCGCCGCGTAATCGATGAAGCACGCCTGCACGACAACCTCGAGGTCTGCCCTCGTTGCGGCAAACACTTTCGCGTGAGCGGTCGCGCGCGCATGCGCATGACGGTCGACGAGGGCACGTTTGAGGAATGGGATGCTAATCTGGCGTCGGAGGACTTCCTCTCGTTTCTCGGTTATGCCGACAAGCTCAAGGGCGCGGTCGAGCGTTCGGGCGAGCGCGATGCCGTTGTGTGCGGCAGGGGCAAAATCTGCGGTTGCGATACGGCGCTCTTCTTTATGGACGCCAACTTTATGATGGGCTCGATGGGTTCCGTGGTGGGCGAGAAGATCTGTCGCGCATTTGAGCGTGCGGCCGAGCTGGGATTACCGGTTGTCGGCTTTACCGTTTCGGGCGGTGCGCGCATGCAAGAGGGTGTGACATCGCTTATGCAGATGGCCAAGATTTCTGCGGCGGTTAGGCGCCACAGCGAGGCGGGCGGCCTGTATATCACGGTGCTCACCGACCCCACGACCGGAGGCGTAACCGCGAGCTTTGCCATGGAGGGCGACATTATCCTGGCCGAGCCCGATGCCCTGACGGCATTTGCCGGCCCACGCGTGATCGAGCAGAACATGCACAAGCGCCTGCCCAAGGGATTCCAGCGCTCCGAGTTTTTGTTGGAGCACGGCTTTTGCGATGCCGTTGTTCCGCGTGGCGAGATTGCGCTCACGGTAGGCGAGCTGCTGGCGCTGCACGAAGGGCACGCGCCCGGCCTGGGGGCACCGCACGAGATTGTGCATACAGGGCGCCGCGGCAAAAAGCTGGGACACTTGTTTAAGCGCCCGGCGGCACCAAGAACAGCGCTCGAGATTGTCAAGCAGACCCGCTCGGCAGATCGCGCCACGGCGGGTGAGATGATCTCGTTGGGCCTGGATGGATTTGTGGAGCTGCACGGCGACCGTTACTTTGGCGACGACGCCGCTGTGGTGGCTGGCATTGGCTGGAAAGACGGACGTCCCGTAACGGTCATCGCCATCGAGCGCGGCACCACGACCAAAGAGCGTATGCGCCGCAACTTTGGCATGGCGCATCCCGAGGGCTACCGCAAAGCGCGTCGCCTTATGCGCCAGGCCGAAAAGTTTGGTCGACCGGTTCTGTGCCTGGTCGATACTTCGGGCGCGTTTTGCGGCATCGGTGCCGAGGAGCGCGGCCAGGGCGAGGCGATTGCTCAGAATCTCATGGAGATGAGCGGCCTTAAGACGCCGATTGTCTCGGTGGTGACAGGCGAGGGCGGCTCTGGTGGTGCGCTGGCGCTATCCGTGGCCGACCGCATCCTGATGCTCTCGAGCTCGGCCTATTCGGTCGTGAGTCCCGAGGCCTGTGCGTCGATCCTGTGGAAGGATACCGAGCGCGCGAATGAGGCCGCCGAGGCGCTTAAGCTCACGGCCCCTGATCTGCTGGCGCTCGGCATCATCGACGGCATTGTTGACGATAGGGGCCTGTCACATGAGGAGATCGCCGGTGCCGTCATGTCCTCGGCATTTGATGCCTTCGATACGCTTGGGCAGCTTGACGACGCGACCCTCACAAACCTCCGCTACGAAAAGTACCGCGCAATCGGTCAGTACCGCACGATGTGACAAAGGGACAGCCCGCATGTCACATTGGGAAAGGCGTTCCATGCCACAAGTTTCTAACACCTCGTTTACAACGACGGTTTCATCAAACGCCATGGCCGTGGTGGACTATCTGTCCAAAAGCATGATGTCGGCGCTGCCGTTTATAGTCTGCGCGGCTTTGTTTCGCACCGTCGCCGTCATTATGGGCGAGGGCATGCTGGGCCTGTGGTCTGCCGATTCCGAAATCTATCGCCTGCTCTACAGTTGGCTCTATAACGCCGGCTACTACTTTTTGCCCATTTATCTTGGTTGGGCGGCCGCCCGCCAGCTCGGTTGCTCGGAGCAGCTGGGCATGATGCTGGGCGGCGTGTTGATTGCGCCCGATCTGCTTAAGCTCGTCGATGCCGCATCGACGACGGGGGCATCGATGACTTCCGTGTATGGTCTGCTTCCCGCGCCGGTCAACGATTACACGACGACTGTTATTCCGGTTCTCATCTCGGTGCCCGTGCTATGGCGAGTGGAGTGTTTCTTTCGGCGCGTTATCCCTAAGGCCGTGGCGTTTTCGTTTGTTCCGTTTGCGACCATGCTTGTCATGGTTCCGGTTTCGCTGTGTATCACGGCACCGGCGGGCAGCTATCTGGGTATGCTGTTGGGCCAGCTTATGTTTATGCTTGGCAATTCCGGTGGCATCGTGTCGCTGCTCACGCTCATGGGGCTTGCCGCGGGCTGGGAGTTCCTTAAGATCGCAGGCGTCAGCAACGTTGTCCTATCGCTCGCTTATGCGCAGTTTATGAGTGTGGGAACGGATTCGTGCATCCTGATCGCCGCGACGATGGCAACGTTCGCCGTTTGGGGCATGCCCTTTGGCGCGTCGCTCCGCGTTGCGGATAGGGACGAGAAAGCGCTCATGCTGGGCTATTCGATCTCGGGCGTGCTTGGCGGTGTAAGCGAGCCGGCGCTGTACGGCTGCGGCTTTAAATATGGCAGGTGCCTGACGTGCATGGCCATTGGCGGCGCCGTCGGAGGCCTTGTCGCGGCCGTGGGCCACGTTACGGCCTATACCATCGGCATGACGAATGTCCTCATGGTCATTGGCTTTGCCACGGGCGGCATCTCGAACTTGCTGTGGTGCTGCGCCGCCGGCGGCACGGCATTTGCGGTGTCTGCGGCGCTGAGCTACTGCTTTGGCGTGGTGCCGGCGAAGGGACGGGCGACGGGGAACGGAGCCGATTTGCCCGAAACCTCAAAGAGCGTGGCTGAGGCAAGCGCATAAATCGATCGACAAAGGGGCAGTCCCGCACGTCACATTCCAAGGCCGTGGACCGTGTGGGCTGCGGCTTTTTTGTATCTGGGGGACAAAGTGGCTACACTACAATCCGTTTGAGCAATAGATATATAGGTAGTACCGTGGGGGCGGATGTAGATGGTCGAGTGGATTGTTAAGCGTGCGCAGGG
>URTB01000051.1 GCA_900550595.1 uncultured Collinsella sp. | reverse complement strand
ACCGGCTGGGGCTCGACCCGCATCCTCGACATGCTCGTGGGAGAGCAGCTGCCAAGGATTTGCTAGCGGCTGCTCTGCAAGCTGCCCAGCATCCGACCACAATCGGCCCGCCCATTTTCACTGGGACGTTGGCCCACTCAAACTGCGGGGAGATGGAAGGGCCCTCCTGCCGAGCTGATCGGCAGGAGGGCCCTTCGCTTTGCAAGACCATACTCCTTGCAGTATTTACCTGTCAGGCAGACGCTCGCTACGCCGCGCGACGCTTGGTGTAGAAAAACCAGCCGCCGACGGCCGCGATACCGACGATGCCCACGGCAACACCGGCGATGGCAAAGCCGTTCGAGCCCGCGTCCGCAGCCTTGTTGGCGGCGCCGGCGCTCAACGCGGCGGTCTTGCCGGACGTGCCCGACTTTTTGCCGCTCTTGTCTGTCTTGCCGGCGACGGAAGACTCCGTCGAATCCTTCTTGCCGGATTCGGCCTCGGCCTTGGAATCGCCAGCTGCCTTGGCGCCCTCGCTCGAGGAAGCACCGGCCATCTTGGCGGCCACAGGAGCCATTACGCCCGCAAAACCGGCGGTCCCGTTGCCGGCACCGCCGTCCGACCCGGCACCCGGCGTCAGGACGCCCGGCGCCACCGTGGGCTTCTGCGGGTCCTTGCTGCTCGAGCCCTTGCCCGCCGTCACGGCCGTCTTCCAGGCAATCGTCTCTCCCGAGGAGACACGATACGTCGTGAGCGCGCGGAGCGCCTGCTCGGTCGCCATGGCGTTGGCCGCGCCGCCCTTGCTGTGCGCATAGCCGTTGCCGCCGTCCACGCGGTACAGGTCCAGCGCGCAGACCACGTTGGTCACGGCATTTGCAAACCCGTTAACGGGGTTGGCCGGGTCACGGTCGAGCGAAAGCAGCGCGAGGATCACCTGGGCATTGGCCTCGGCAGAACCGAAATCACAGGTGCCCGCGCTCATCTTGCCCTTGAGGTAGGAGAGGCCGTTCTCGATGGCAGCATCGACCTTGGTGTCGCCCTCATAGGGCGCCACGGCCTGGATCGCCATGGCCGTCAGGTCCACGTCGCCCAGACGCGTACCCTCCACGGCGTCGTCGCTGCCGAGAAGCTCGCAGACGGCGTCCGCGAGGCTCGCGCGCGTCCAGGCAGAACCGGCGGGTACATCCGAGCCGCTCGCATTAAGCGCCATCAGCGCAAAGATCTTCTCGTTGGCGCGCGTCATATCGGTGCGGCTGCAGATGAGCTCGACCAGGTTGACGCCGTCATAGTCGGTGATGTCCTCGCCGATGGCGGAGAGGGCCAGCGCCACACGCTCGGTCTCAGTCAGAGCGCAGGTCGCACTCCCCCACTCGGCCTTGTGCTTGGCCAGCGAGGCGCGGTAGTTGTCGAGCAGCTTGGAATCGATCTTGCGGCCCGCCTTGGCAAAGTCGTAGATCTCCCACTCGTCGCCGTACTGAAAGGCGTCGGAGCTGCGGCGCACGTCGATGAACGCAGCGGCAGCATCGATGCCCGCCGAGGCGGACTCACTCGTGGCGGGGCTCGCGGCCACACCGGCCACGGTGATGGTAAGCGTCACGGGCTCGGCACCGGCGGTCGTGTCCACCGGCGTACCCGTCGCGACCACCGTGCCGGCCGAAAGCGCAGTCACCGTGTAGTCACTCGAGGCCACGTACAGGCCGTCATCGGGAGCGCCGTCGACGTGCTTCCAGGCGCCCTTCTCGATGCGGTCGATGCCCACGATACCCGAGGCGTCCTTGCCGTCGAGCGTCTTGAACGTCCAGGTGAGGCCGGGCTCGGTCACGCTCCAGCCGTCCGCGTCGTTTTTACCGGTAAAGGTCAGGTCGAGCTTTTGCGCCGAGCCGGCCTTGAGGTAGAGGCTGTCCGTGCCGGCCGTCACGCTCGCAAGCGGATTTTGGTAAGCATAAGTCACGTCGCACGACGCGCTGATGACCTTGCCATCGGCGTCCGTGTCGGGCAGCGTCGCGGTAAACGTGGTGGTGCCAGCCTTGTACGCCGTGTAGCCGATCTCGCCCGCGGTGGCGTAGGCCGCCACGGCAGGATCGCTGCTCGTCACGGTAAAGTTGTCGCGGTTGGTGGCGTTGTCGGGCGCCACCACCGGGCGTGCGTGATCGGTCAAAAACGCGCCGCGCTCGGAGAGCGGGTTGCGGCCCTGCAGGTAGACGGTGGCGCCGTCCTCGTTATAGCCCATCGAGATGGACGTGGCGGCCACGGCTTCTGACGTCAGCGTCACGCTCTTGGAGCCAGCGCCCGCAGATGCGACGTCGCGCGGGGTAACGGTGATCGTGGCACTGCCGGCATGCTTGAAGTAAAAGCAGGCCGAGTAGTCGTTGCTGTAGATGGTCGTAGGATCGCTCGAGGCAAAGTGGAAGCGGCTGAACGAAACGGGCACGTACTCGTCCTTATCGGCGTCGACGTAATGCACGCGCACCTCGAGGTTGCGCACCTCGGAGCCCTGGACGGTAGCCGCACCATCGGTCACGTCGCTCACGGTGCCGTCGGAGGCACGATACCACAGCTCAAAGTCATCGAACTGTTTGGCCTTGGCCTTGATCTTGATGGTGGCCACGGTCTGCTCGGAACCATTGGCCTTATGCTCGGTGGCGGTCACCGTGCCGGTGGCGTTGTCGTAGATGTAGAGCTCGCCCGTGGACTCGTTGATACCGATGTTTCCGCGGTTGGCATCGTCGGTGCCCCAGGTGACGGTGCTCGTGGCCGGCACGCCCTTAAGCGCAAAAACGCCAAGTTTGCGGTAGGCGTTCACAGCGTCGGGCGAAACCTCGAGCATATGGTCGGCAACCGCCTGGCTGGTGCCGTCGTTGGCCGTGAAGCTCACGGTGTAGGTGTCGTCGGGCGTGGTATCCTCGGGCGCCTGGTAGCTGTTGCCCGAGCCAAAGACCGGCGTGCCATTTTTATCGATACCCCAGCTGCTGCCGTTGGCGCCGCAGTTAGCGTTGATGAGGTCGGCGAAGGCGTCGGTGGCCATGTCGGCCGGGTCGACGGCATAGGCGTTGACGAGCACCGAGGCGGGGGCGTCCATCTTGTTGGTGAGGAATGCGCCCCAGTAGGTGTTGACGAGCTGGCCCGCGATGTAGGTCGCGAACAGCGCGCCCGCCGTGCCCTCGGAGGTCGACACGCAGTTGGACACGATGCCGCCGTCGAGCGTGCGCGCAAAGCCCGCAACGCCCTTGCCGGTCACGCTCGTGGAGCAGTTGAGCACGGCGCCCTGCACACTGTTGCCCAGGGGGCCGAACGCCTTGCCGTCCGTCGCTTGCTTCAGTTTGCCGGCAAACGAGATGTTCTGCACCACGCCCGTGGAGGCAACGCCGCCCATGAGCGACTTCACGCCACCGCCGTTGGCGAAGGTGATGGTGTGGCCCTGGCCGTCGAGTGTGCCCGCAAGTATGCCCATGGGAGCAAAGAAGTACTCGTCATCGATGGTAATGTCGTTGTCGAGAACGTAATAGGCATCGGCGTCGGCGTCGGCGGGCTTGAACTTGTTTTCGAGGTCGCTCTGCGAGCTCAGGTGCACTACGTTCTGCGGCTGAGCCACGGGCTCGGTGGGCTTGGGCTTCTCGAGCGCGGCAATAGCATCGGTGAGCGTCTTGGTTGCGGCGTTGACCTCGGCCTGCTTGGCGTCATCGTTGGCGTAGACGTCTTGAGCGCTCACAAGGGCCTCAGCGAGCTTCGACCAGCTCTCGGCCGTGTAGTCGTTCTCGATCTTGGCGTTGGCATCGTCAATCGCAGCCTTGAGGGCATCCTTGTTCACGACGACCGCAGCGCCGCCCGAGATCAGCACAGGCAAACCGCCCTGCGCAGACCAGGTAAAGCCGGTGGCAGGGGCATCGGTGTTGAGCTTATCGACCGAGGCCTGGGTCTTGAGGTCGTCGACAGAGATTTTGCTGCCAAAGGAAGAATCGACCTTGTAGCCGCACGCCTGATCGCCCGCAGTGAACAGATTGTTGGTCACGGTGCCAGACTGATACCAGGCAACGAGGCCGTAACCGCCAAAGGGCATGCCGCTGAGGCTGCCGGCGTAATACGAGTTGAGCACCGAACCGCCATCGAGCTTGCCTACAAGACCGGCAGCGTCAGCGAAAGTCCAATTGTCGTCAGAGGGGCTTGCCGTCGACCAGCACATTTGCACGGTACCCGAGCATGTGGTGGCGATAGGACCGTCGGTGCCAGAAATCGTCATCGAACCCGTCACGCCCAGATTCTGTACCGTACCAGCCACGCTCTTCGCCAGCGCCTTGCCGTTGAGCACGATGCTGTGGCCCTGGCCATCGAGCGTACCGGCCACGGTCTCGATCTGTTGGCCAGCCTCAAGGCTGATATTCGCCGCGAGCTTCACGACAGCCCCGGCCTCGATGATGGTGGGCAGCTCATCGGCAAAAGAGACCATCACGGTCTCGCCGGCCTTGGCGACGCGCGCGCCGCGTGCCTGCTGAGCATCGGCATCCTCGTCGTCGATGTCCGCCGCGGCAGCAAGGCTCTCATCGGCAGACGGAGCGGCCTCGGAGCTCGCCTCGTCCGCCGATGCCTCGGCGCCTTCAGCACCCGTCTGCTCGTCCGCAGTGAAACTCGACTCGTCGGCATTCTCGGCAGTATCCGCCTGCTGCGAGGCCTGGGCCTGCGCCTGCACAGCGACCTCTGCCACGCCCTCGGCAAATGCCGACGTACCCGGCATCGACCAGACGAGCAGCGCCGAGAAAGCAGCGGCTCCCAGGCGCTTGAGCATAATGTTGTTTCGCGTCACCCATTCTCCTTCTTTCGCGAACCTGCAATAGAGCCATGGCGAAGAAGGCGGGACAGGCGATACCCCGGCAGCACAAAGGCGCACGTCAGCCACCCTATCGGCAGCAAAACGCACGCTCAGCAGCACCCCTTGTAGACCGGAATCCAGCGGCAAACAGAGAGGCCCTCGGTTTCGAGAAGAGCGCGGGCAGGTAATCTGACTCGCGGGCGCGCCCGCATACAGTAACCGCCTTGCTCGGGATTCTCACCCGATTCCCCTTTATGCGCTCGCGCGCACCCGTGCTCCGGCTTCTATTTTTAATCGGAGGAAGTGTACGTTACCGCAGGTAAATCGGTCAATGCGCTACACAAAAAACCGCCATACCCGAGCCATATGGCTCCCGGATGACCACCTATAGGCAACCCATATCGCCACTAGGCCGCTAACGAACCAAGCCCGCCCGCAAGATTGAGCGGGCCGAATGTCCCCCGTGGGGCTGAGGGGGCCAAATGTACCTGTTAGAAGCCATTTAAGCGTTTTAACAGGGACTTTTGGCCCCCTCAGTCCCACGGGGGCTTTTTGGCCCGCTCATTTTGCTTTAGCTCAAGCAAACGGTCCCGCACGATTACTCGTACGGGACCGTTTTTAGTTAGGGCTGTCGTTTATGACCCGCTCCGGTTAATTCGCACGCTTGCGGATAAGCACGGCCCCCATAACGGCCAGAACTCCAGCCACCGTCAGAAGCGCCACGGTCACCACAGACGAATCACCGGTCTTGGCAAGCCCTCCCTTGGTCGCCTTCTTGGCGGTATCGGTCTTGACGTCCGTCTTCACATCCGTCTTCTGACCGGGCTTCTGCCCAGGCTCCTCCTGCGCAGCCTGCGTCACGGTCACCGTCGCTTCATCGGACGTGGAAACCAGCCCGGCAGCACTCGTCACCTCAACGCGATACACCTTTGAACCGACCTCGGTCGTCGCGGCGACGTACTCAGCCGCCGTCGCCCCGTCGATGGCAGAGAAGTTACCGTCCTCGCCCTTGACGAACCACTGGTAGGTAAGCTGGGCATCCGAGCCATCCACGCTGTCATCAACCGTCGCAGCAACGCTCAGCTTGGCCTCAGCGCCCTGAGCACACGTTACCGACTGCGGCTGAGCCGTGATGCTGGGAGCAACAAAAGCGGACGCGTACATAATCGGGGTCCGGGAGGTTCCATTCTCGGCGTCATAGTCGCTCGGCATAAACGCACTCGAGGTATCTCCCGCATTCACATAGGCGCGCATCTCATCGAGAAGCTTGGCCGCCTTGTTGTAGACCTGTTCGCTCACTGCGGCAAACGCCTTGTTGGCAAGGTCCGTGCGCTGATCGGCAGGGGTCGCCTGCATCAACCCGTCAACAACGTCCTGCTGGGCGATAACCTGCTTCTGAAGGACATCGAGGTAGGCGCGCACGTTCTCACCCATCGAGGCACGGTTGTTGTAGGCGAGCGTGTTGATGTCCATGAAGACGTAGTCGAGGTTCTTGCCGTCCTTTTCGACCAAAGCCTGCGCAACGTCGTCCTTGCGTCCTGTATAAGTGCCGTCCACCGTGTTCCACGCCGGGAAGTAGTCAGCCGGAACTTCCGTCAACAGCGCAGAGTAGCTGGGCAGGTACACGCTGAACTCGCAACGCGAAAGCGCTTCCCACTGAATCGTGGCGATATCACTGGAAAGGCCGGACCGAATCTGGAAGATATTGCCCTCGGTCGTCCTGTTGTTGCCGATGGCATACAGGGCACTGTTGAGATTGGCGTTGAGGCTGTCATCCTGCTCACCGCGGGCAGCGAGGGAACGCAACGCCGTGAACGTATCGGATTTGATGCCCGGCGTAAACGTCAGCTGCGGGTCGATGAGCGAGGTGACGCGACCCTGTTCATCAACGGTATAGTCCGTCTGAGGCGCAAGGGCAGCACCGAAGTAAGCACGTCCCTGGGCCAGGCGCGTATTCTGCGACGAACCCGAATTCTCCTTGCCATACGTCTTGAAGATGTTCGGCGTGCCGTCGTCATAGGTTACGAGAACGCCGTTGGACTCGGGCAGCGTCACGACATCGGCCGAGTGCAGGCACTGACTCGCATCGTCAAGATCGACCTTATACTGCAGGCCGCCGATGTTGGGATTAACGGACGCCACGTCGTCGCCCATCTTGACGGCAATCCACTGATGGCCCGAAAGCTGAGCGAAAATCCAGGTCTCGGTATTGTCGGCAATGACGATCTGGTTGCAGTCCTGAGAGCCATACTGATCGATGATGGCGCCGAGCTTCTCCACGCCGTCGCGCGCCGTGAACGAAACGCTCAACAGGTAGTCGGCCAGGTTATACTCGCCGATGCCCGTGTCGACACGAGGGTCGATAGCATCGATTCCGTCGTTGTAATCCGTTGTGAGCGTCGCGGAAACGGAGACGCCGCGCTCGTTGGTGCCGGCCTCGGAATACACGCGGGACGCTGCCTCGTCGTCCTGGGCATCCCACTCATCGGGATTGTCACGAACATAGGTGTAACGATACGAGCGACCCTGATAGGTGTACTCAAAGCCGGTCCCCGGCACAGAATCGTTCTCGAAAGAACGGAAGACAGGGTTGTCGATCGGCTGCTGCACGCCAAAGGTCTTGCAGTAGCGAGGTGAATAGTCCTCGGCGCGGCCGACATAGGCATCGCCCGTCGTTGTCTGGTTCTTACCGATGTAAACCTGCGTGCAGGCGAGCGCGGGCGCGGGCATGGCAAGCACAAGCGCCGCGACTATGCCCCCCCTAAACGCCTTCTTAGCAAAAGCCGGTAACCTCATACGTTCTCCCCTCCACACGGAGCCCGAACTACCCACCAACAATATGCGTAATGAGAACACTTTAGCTGGGTAAATCGGATTGAATATGCAGTTATCAGCTTATCTTATGTGTTAAGGAAGTATGGACACGGCACTCGTAACAACCCGTGACCGGTCGTTTGCATCTGGCAGGCGGCATTCCCCGCAGGGTTGAACAGGCCGATAAGCCCCGTGCGCAAGATTGAGCGGGCCGAGTGTCCCCCGTGGGGCTGAGGGGGCCAAATGTACCTGTTAGAGGCCATTTAAGCGTTTTAACGGGGACTTTTGGCCCCCTCAGTCCCACGGGGGACATTTGGCCCGCTCATGCCCGACTGGAACGGCACGCGCTATCATGGGTGCCGTTTTGATGAGTCATCTTGATGGGAGCGTACCTATGGCAGCTTTTTCCCATGTGATCTTTGACCTGGACGGCACCATCCTCAACACGCTCGAGGATCTGGCGGCCGCCGGCAACCATACCTGCGAGGCGCACGGCTGGCCCACGTTTGCCGTTGACGAGTACCGCTACAAGGTGGGAAACGGCATGCTCAAGCTGGTTGAGCGTTTTATGCCTGCCGAGTACGCGGGCGACGGCCGTATGTTTGAGCAGACGCTTGCCGAGTTTAGGGTTTACTACGGCGAGCACAAGGAGGACCACACCGCCCCCTATGCCGGCACGATTGAGATGCTCGACCGCCTGCGCGCCGCAGGTGTGCAGCTTGCCGTGCTCACCAACAAGGACCACGTCTCGGCGTCTCCGCTTATCGAGAAGTATTTTGGTTCCGAACGCTTTGCGCTGGTACAGGGCCGTGTCGATGCGTTTCCGCCCAAGCCCGAAGCACCCGTCACGCTGCATGTGATGGA
>URTB01000050.1 GCA_900550595.1 uncultured Collinsella sp. | reverse complement strand
TAGCTGCAGCCAAGAGGGCGCCAGGCTCATGGGGACGACCAGGATGCTGTAGAAGTCCTCGGCAACGATGCACCCGACCAGGACGGCGCCGATAATCAGGTGCTTTCGTTGGTTGTTAACGCGTGCCTTCAACTCGACCTTTGTACTTTTATGAGCCGTCCAAAAGATGTACAGCCCCACAAAGATAAGGAACACCTGGCGCATTGCGTAGTAGAGCCACTGATGCATGGGGCCGTAGGGGACAGCGACGATAGTCAGCGACTCGCACAGCAAAAACGTTACGACGGGGATAACGAATTGCTTTTTAGAATGTTTGTCGAGCAAGTCCCTGGCAATGGCCCAAATAAAAGCCTGCGAAGCGGTCGCCACAGGGGTCCGCATCACGGGCATGATGATTGAGTAATAGTCGCTAGCTGGAAAGCTCTAGTTTTTGCAGCGTGTATTCAAAAAAGAAAATCTCGGTCATCTCGAAGGCATAGCAAATAAAAACGCCGCTGCCATAGATAAAGAACTGTCGGCGAGACGAGGCGTAGGCGGCAAGCGAGAGCGCCGCTCTCGAGGCTCTCGAGCAGCTCTAAGCCTCAAGGCTTCTAAAAGCGCGTTTGCGGGCGGCGGATGCTCGTCTCCTGTCGCCCGCTCACCGAGGCTTGGCAATTGTCTTAATATCTTAAGGGTCTCGATTTGTCCAAGACTGAGCGAAGGAGCTCATCATGAGCGACGGAAAGAAGAAGCTTTCCTTCTTGACGGTCATTTCGACCATCATCTGCGTCGTCTTCGTTTGCGAGGCCGCCGCTCCCGCTGCTGCCATTGGCAACCAGCAGTTCTTCTGGTGGATCTTCCTGATCCTGACCTTCCTGCTCCCTTATGGCATGGTTGTCGCCGAGCTCGGCACTACCTATGACGGCGAGGGCGGCATTTACGACTGGGTACGTGATGGCCTGGGCGACAAGTGGGGCGCCCGCATCTCGTACTACTACTGGGTTAACTACCCGCTGTGGATCGCCTCGCTGGCTACCATGTTCCCCGACATTCTGGGCATGGTCTTTGGCGTCGAGTTCAATCTGATCGCCAAGTTGGGTATCGATCTTGCCTTTGTGTGGATCGTCTACCTCATGGGCCGCTCCAAGGCGGCCGACTCCGAGTGGGTCCTGAACGGCGGCGCCATCGTCAAGGTCGCCGTTGCCGTTATCGTCGGCGCTCTGGGCATTTGGTATGCCATGGAGAACGGTTTTGCGAACGACATGTCCGCTGCCACCTTCCTGCCCGAGCTTACCAACACCAACGCTCTCGGCTACCTGTCGATCATCATCTTTAACTTCATGGGCTTCGAGGTCATCTGCACCATGACCGACGATATGGCCGATCCCGCTCGCGATATCCCCAAGGCTATCATCGTCGGCGGCCTGTCTATCGCCGTGATCTATCTGTTCGCTGGCTTTGGCATCGGCGCTGCGGTGCCGGCCGATTCCATCGATCCCGACTACGGCATGATCTACGCTGTCCAGACCATGGTGGGCGACTCCATGATCTTCAAGGTCATCTGCATTGCCTTCCTGATCACCCTGTTCGCCAACATGGCTGCCTGGTCCTTCGGCGTCAACTCCGTTGCTCGTTATGCTGCCGAGCATGGCAACATGCCCAAGGTCTTTGCCTCGATGATCTCGGATGACGACATGCCCAACGGCGCCAACCTGGTCAACGCCATCGTCGCCTCCCTGGTGCTGTGCCTGCAGCTCGTTCCCATCGACGCCATCTCCAACGGTGTTTTCTGGATGCTCTTCGGCACCTCCGTCGTCTTTCTGCTGCTCACTTATATCCCGATGTTCCCGGCGTTCCTCAACCTTCGCAAGGACGACCCGAACCGCGAGCGCATCTTCACGTTCCCGTTTAAGGGTGCCATGATGAAGGTCATGCTGGCTATTCCCTGCATCGAGCTGATTCTGGCTATCGTTGCAACGCTGATTCCGTTCTCTGTCGATGAGATTGGCGATAAGGTCCCGATGATCGTTATCTTCATCGTGCTTTTGCTTATTGGCGAGGTTGTCCGCGTCGTCAGTGCTAAGGGTCGCGAGACCGAGTACAAGGGTCTCACCCCCGAGCTGGCTGCTCAGCGTCTCGCTGAGGAGGCCGCCGAGGCCGAAGAGGACTAGAGCACCCGGATTCGGGGCTCCAACCCTCCTCGCTACTTGACCATTCCCCGGGGTGGGTGTGAGCGATAGCTCTGGTAACCACCGCCCGCCCCAATCTCTCTTTCGTATCCTTCGTGCGTTTTGTCTCCGCGCGCCAGGTTGCGTCGTCGCTTGCCGGTGCGACTCCGTGAAAACCGGCGCCGGGCGCCCCGACCTTTGCCGGGGAACGGGCGTCCGCCACCTCTTGGTTTTAGGCTGCGGGTAACCCGCCTGCAGCAAGCGATCGTTCGATTTGGAGGAAATCTTATGCGTACGATCACCGAGTCCGAGTCCACCCCTAAGGCCGACGGCTACTTTATGCCTGCTGAGTTCGCTCCGCAGGATCGCGTGTGGATGGGCTGGCCCCATCGCACCGATACCTGGGCCCATGGCGCCAAGCCGGCTCAGAAGCAGTATGCCGCCATCGCCCGCGCCATTGCCGAGTTCACCCCGGTTACCATATGCGCCAACCAGGCCGACTACGCTAACTGCAAGGCCGTCTTTGAGGAAGACGAGAACGTTTCCGTTATCGAGATGACCACCGACGACGCTTGGTTCCGCGACACCGCTGCCACTTTTGTTATCAACGGTAAGGGCGATAAGCGCGCCGATCACTGGCACTTCAACGCTTATGGCGGTCTTGTCGACGGCCTGTACTTCCCGTGGGACAAGGACGAGCAGATCGCCCTTAAGATGGCTGAGCTTTCCGGCTGTCGTCGTTATCGTCCCGATGATATGATCCTCGAGGGCGGTTCCATCACCGTCGACGGCGAAGGTACCGTGGTCGTGACCGACCAGTGCCTGCTTTCCCCGGGCCGCACCTGCTCTGCGGTTCTGGAGGAGGAAGAGGATCCCGAGTCCATCTGGCCCAAGTTCAAGAGGAAGTTCGAGCCCTGGAGCGAGGAACTTCGCGCCTATATGGACGAACACCTCAAGGATTATTTGGGTGTCGAGAAGGTCATCTGGGTCAAGGAGGGCATCGACCCCGAGGAGACCAACGGTCACATCGATGACGTCGCCACGTTCATCGCTCCGGGCGTCATGGCCTGCATCTGGACTGACGATCCCGAGTATCCGTTCTACGAGCAGTGCCACGCCATCTACGAGACCCTCTCCAACGCCGTTGACGCCAAAGGCCGCAAGATGAAGGTCTACAAGCTCTGCATGCCCGTGAACCCGCTGTTCATGGACCAGGCTTCCTGCGACACCATCGACGCCGACGAGAACGCCGAGCCGCGCGTCGCCGACGAGCCGCTGATCGCCTCCTACATGAACTACCTGGTCACCAACCACGGCGTTATCGTCCCGCAGTACGGCGACGAGAACGATCAGCTTGCCGTTGACACGCTCCAGAAGATCTACGACGAGGTCTGGGGCGAGGGCGTCTACAAGTGCGTCGGCGTTCAGTCCGAGCAGGTCGTCTTCGGTGGCGGAAATATCCACTGCATTACTCAGCAGGAACCCTCGGCGTAACTGTCTGTCTTCCCGAGGCACGGCACCTTCCCGTTCATTCGTCGCTTGCGTACCCAAAGTACGCGGCGCACCTCTTTCACGGGAATCTGCCGCACCTCAGAAACCCAGCCGGTCAAGCGGACTGACGTAGCTTGTTACCGCATTAGTCATTGGTGCCAACCCTGGCAACGATGCAGGTCGAAAAACGTCAGCGAAAACCCGCCAGAGCGAGCAAGGTGCCTTGAAGCGAGGCGGCATTGACCTTTTGGTCAATGCCGTCGAAGCTGAAAGGCAGATTGCCGTTCTGGCGGGTTTGCAGCGTCGAGTCGTTACGCGGTTTGGTAAAACCGCGTAACTAAATACGTTCCGCGATCTCGTGGATGAGGTAGTCGGTCTTTTCCCAGCCCAGGCACGGGTCGGTGATCGACTTACCAAAGACGCCGCCGTCGACCGGCTGGTTGCCATCCTCCAGGTAGGACTCGATCATAAAGCCCTTGACCAGCTTGGAGATTGACTCGTTGCGGCGGCAGCTGTCGAGCACCTCCTTGCAAATGCGATACTGCTCCAGCGGACGCTTGCCCGAGTTGTCGTGGTTGCAGTCGATGACCGCTGCCGGATTGGCATAGCCG
This sequence comes from uncultured Collinsella sp., assembly GCA_900550595.1. Classification (GTDB taxonomy): domain Bacteria; phylum Actinomycetota; class Coriobacteriia; order Coriobacteriales; family Coriobacteriaceae; genus Collinsella. Next base: position 4,236 of record URTB01000050.1, on the reverse strand, counting down.
GCGTGCTCGGTATAGCGCTCGGCCAGGCGCTCCAGGTGCTCGTAGTGGTAATTGGGGTAGGTGCGACCGTCGAGGCCGATGTAGCCGCGCATGACAGCGTGCGCAAGCGGGTTGCCGTCGCACTCGACCTCCCAGTTGCGGAAGATGAAGCTCTGGTGCGCCTGCGCGGCGTAAATGGAGTTGAGCATAACGGTGGTAGAGCCGGCAGTGGGATTCTTCATGCCGACGGGCACCGAAATGCCGCTCGACACCAGGCGATGCTCCTGGTTCTCGACCGAGCGTGCGCCCACGGCAACATAGCTCAGCAGGTCAACGAGGTACTGGTAGTTGGACGGATAAAGCATCTCGTCGGCGGTAAAGAAGCCCGTTTCCTCAATAACGCGCAGGTGCATATGGCGGATGGCCTTGACGCCCTCGAGTAGGTCGTCGGGAGCCTCGGGGTTGGGGTTGTGCAGCAGGCCCTTGTAACCGGTGCCCTTGGTACGCGGCTTATTGGTGTAGACGCGCGGAATGATGACGAGCTTGTCCTTGACCTCCTCGGCGGTCTTGGCCAGACGATTCATGTACTCAAGTACCGAGTCCTCGCGGTCGGCAGAGCACGGGCCGATGATGAGCACCTTGCGTGCGTCCTCGCCGGTGAAGACTTTGGCGACCTCGGCGTCAAATGCCTGCTTTTTGGCGGTAAGCTCGGCTGAAAGCGGCATTTCCTCGCGGATCTCCATGGGGATCGGCAGCCTGCGTTTGAATTCCATGGCCATAGGGGCCTCCTCAATCTACAGAAAGAGCAATAAGCGGATTGTCGAATGCTCGGCATTATCCGCTGTCGCACGCTAAAGTGCAAGCCCTTGTCACCCCGAAACCTGCCAAAAAGGACAGGTTTATTTTGGCAGGTTTTATCTGGGGAAACGTCAGCTGGACCTGGAATGGAATGATGCCACGTTGCTTGGAAGGGGCTGTCAATCAGGTCCCAGGGGGAGGCGGTTCGAGGGCCGCAAAATAAAAGCGGGGGCGCAGGTTGTCCTGCGCCCCCGTTCTCGGGCGTCATTCGTTCCCTGCGGCCGAATCTACGCCGCCTCGTCGAACTGCGAGTTGTACAGGTCGGCGTAGAAGCCTCCTTGGGCGAGCAGCTCGTCGTGTGTGCCCTTCTCGACGATGTCGCCGTCGCGGATCACCAAGATTACGTCGGCGTTGCGGATCGTGGACAGGCGGTGCGCGATAACAAAGCTGGTACGGCCCTGCATCAGCGCATCCATGGCGCGCTGGATGAGCTCCTCGGTGCGGGTATCGACGTTGGAGGTCGCCTCGTCCAGAATCAGCGCCGGGCGGTCGGCCAAAATGGCACGGGCGATGGTCACGAGCTGGCGCTGACCCTGCGACAGGTTAGTGCCCTCCTCGTTAATCATAAAGTCGTAGCCGCCGGCGAGCGTATGGATAAAGTGGTCGCAGCGTGCGGCGCGTGCGGCGGCTTCGACCTCGGCATCGCTCGCATCGGGGCGTCCGTAACGGATGTTCTCGCGGATGGTGCCGTTAAACAGCCAGGTATCCTGCAGTACCATGGCAAACTCGCCGCGAAGTGCCGCGCGGTCCCAGTCGCGCACGTCGACACCCTCGACGCGCAGCGAACCGCCGTCCACATCGTAGAAGCGCTGCAGCAGCTTGATGAGCGTGGTCTTGCCGGCGCCGGTGGGGCCGACGATGGCGATGGTCTGGCCGGGCTGCGCCTCGCAGCTAAAGTCGTGGATGATGGTCTTGTCGGGCGTGTAGCCAAACTTGACATGGTCAAACTCCACGTGACCGGGGCGCTTTTCGGGAATCTGCGCGTCGGCCTTCTGCTCCTCCTCGGGCGCGGCCAGGAACTCAAAGACGCGCTCGGTGGCAGCGGCCATCGATTGCATCGTGTTGCTCACGTTGCCCAGCTGCTGCACGGGTTGCGTAAAGTTGCGAACGTACTGGATAAAGCTCTGGATGTCGCCGGGCGTGGCATTGCCGGTCAGTGCGAGCTGCGCGCCCACCACGACGACGCCCACGTAGCCCATGTTGCCCACCAAGCTCATAAGCGGCATCATCAGGCCCGACAGGAACTGCGAGCGCCAGCCACTAATAAAGAGGCGGTCGTTTTGACGGTCGAACTCCTCGATTGAGGCCTCGGCGCGGTCGAACACCTGAATAACGTTCTGGCCGGCAAAATCCTCCTCGATAATGCCGTTGACGGCACCCAGAACCTGCTGCTGCTCTCGGAAGTATGGCTGCGAGAAGTGAATCATTACGGTCAGGATAATCGCGGCGGCCGGCAGCGTGAGCACGGTGACGCCGGTGAGCGGCAGGCTGATCGACAGCATCATGACGAGCACGCCGATAATCTGCGTCACCGACGTGATGAGCTGGGTCACGCTCTGGTTGAGCGACTGGCCCAGCGTATCGACGTCGTTGGTGATGCGGCTGAGCACGTCGCCCTTGCTGTGGCCGTTGAAGTAGCTCATTGGAACGACAGCGATCTTGGCGGCGATCTCCTTGCGCATGCGATAGCAGATCTTTTGCGTGACGCCGGTCATGAGCCAGCCCTGGATGAGGCTGCAAACAGAGCTTGCCAGATACAGGCAGAGCAAAAAGCCGAGCGTCTTGGCGATCCAGTCAAAGTCGACGTCGCCGGTGCCGTTGACCTTGGCAACCAGGCCTTCGAACAGTTTGGTGGTAACCTGGCCGAGCACCTTGGGCCCCACAATGTTAAAGATGACCGAGCACACGGCAAAGGCGACGGCAGCAAACACGGCAATCTTGTGCTGGCCGATATAGCCGAGCAGCTGCCTCATGGTGCCTTTAAAGTCCTTGGCCTTTTCGCCGCGGCCCATGCCACCCATACGGCCCATAGGACCGCGCCGGCGGGTGGGCTTGGGAATCTGAGTCTTGGTCTCGTCTGCCATTAGCGCTCGCCTCCTTCCATGACGGCTGCAATTTCTTCTTGGGTAAGCCCCAGCTCCTCGGCTGAAAGCTGCGACTGTGCGATCTCCAGGTACGCCGGGCAGCTGTGCAGCAGCTCCTCGTGTGTGCCAGTGCCCACCACGTGGCCGTCGTCGAGCACGATAATCTGGTCGGCGTGCATGATGGTCGCGATGCGCTGGGCCACGACCACGAGTGCGGCGTCGGTAACGTTTTTGGCCAGCTCCTCGCGCAGGCGCGCGTCGGTCTTGTAGTCGAGGGCACTAAACGAGTCATCGAACACCACGACCTCGGGCTTTTTGGCCAGCGCGCGGGCGATGGCCAGGCGCTGGCGCTGGCCGCCCGAGACATTGGATCCGCCCTGGCTGATGGGGGAGTCGTAGCCGCCCTCGCGCTCGGCGATAAAGTCCTCCGCCTGGGCGACGCGTGCCGCCTGGCGCATATCCTCGTCACTCACCATATCGCCGGCAAACTTGAGGTTGCTCTCGACGGTGCCCGAGAACAGGCGACCCTGCTGCGGGATATAACCAATACGGCGGCGTAGCTCGGAAAGGGTCATGTCACGCACGTCGATGCCGTCGAGTGAAATGCTGCCGCCTGTGACGTCGTACAGGCGCGGAATCAGCTGCACGAGCGTGGACTTGCCCGAGCCCGTGGAGCCAATGATGCCGAGCATCTGACCGGCATGCGTGGTGAAGTTCACGCCGCTGATGACATCGGCGCGGGCATCGGGATACTGGAAGCTCACGTCGCGGAAGGTGAGCTCACCGCGTGACGCGCTGGTCGCGGGCAGTTTGGGCGAGGAGGGGTCGTTGATGCTCGTGGGGCAGGTGATGACCTCTTCCACGCGCTCGGCTGCGACCTCGGCGCGGGGCAGGATGACCGAAACCATGGTGAGGATCATAAACGCCATGACGATCTGCATGGTGTAGGAGATAAACGCCATCATGTTGCCGACCTGCATCACGCCGTCGGACACGCCCTGCGCGCCAAACCAGACGATAAGCACGGTGATGCAATTCATGACCAGCATCATGAGCGGCATCATAAAGCTCATGGCGCGGTTGGTGTAGAGCTGCGTGGTCATCAGGTCGAGCGAAGCCTTGTCAAAACGCTCGAGCTCATGCTCCTCGCGGTTGAACGAGCGGATAGGCATAAGGCCGTCGAGCAGCTCGCGGGCGGTAAGGTTCACGCGGTCCACAAAGCTCTGCATCTTTTTGAATTTGGGCATAGTGAGGCCCATAAGCACGCCGACGACGGCCGAGACCGCGATGATGGCCACGGCGATGGTCCACTCCA
>URTB01000049.1 GCA_900550595.1 uncultured Collinsella sp. | reverse complement strand
GCATGCTGTTCCGCGAGCTTTCCGATACGGCCGAGCAGATCCAGTGGATTTTGGATACCCAAACCGAGGCCGTGCATGAGGCCGCCCTGCTGTGCAAGGACGCGCAGTCGGCGCTGTTCGTGGGCCGTGGCATGGGTGCCGCTATTTCCTACGAGGGCGCGCTCAAGCTCAAAGAGGTCAGCTACCTGCACGCCGAGGCCTACGCCGCCGGTGAGATGAAGCACGGCCCCATCGCGCTGATCGACCCGGGCTTCCCTGTCATCGCCGTGGCCACCAAGAGTGCCACCTACGACAAGACCGTGTCGAACCTCATGGAGTGCAAGGCGCGCGGCGCCAAGGTCATCGTCGTTGCCACCGAGGGCGACGAGGAGATCAACAAGATCGCCGACTGCATTATCCGCGTGCCAGCAGTCCGCGACGTGTTCAGCCCCATCACGGCGAGCGTCCCGCTGCAGCTGCTCGCCCGCGAGGTCGCCATCCTGCGCGGCTGCGACGTCGACCAACCCCGAAACCTGGCGAAAAGCGTCACGGTCGAGTAGTTGGTTCCGCCGTTCTAGCGACTAAGGCCCGGCTCCGCATCAAGACGGAGCCGGGCCTTGTTGTATTTGCTCGGATAAAACCTGGCAAAATAAACCTGTCCCTTTTTGGCAGGTTAGCGGAGCTTGCTGGTCTCGAAGTACTCGGGGAACTGGTCCAGAACCTCGGTTTGATTGCGGAACATCATGTGCAGGTGCTTGCTGACCAAAAAGCTCGCTTCGATGGGGTCGCGACCGGCGATAGCGCGGCGAATCTGCTTGTGCTCGTTCACGATGTCCTGATTGTCGAGAACCTGCGTGGCGGCGCGCAGCCAGCGGAAGCGCTCCAGGTCGGCATTGGTCTCTTCGAGCCACGACCACACGGTGCTGCGACATGCGATGCTAAAAATCATGTGATGCATGAGGTTGTCGCTCAAAAAGAAGCCGATGCGATCCTCCTCGGCCATGGCCTTTTCCTGCAGCACGATGGCGCGGTCGAGCTGCTCGATGCCGGCCGACGTGGCGCGCGCACAGCACTCCACAATCACCTGCTTTTCCAGATGCTCGCGGATGTAACAGGCACTCTCGGCAAGGGTGAGGTTGATGGGCGAGACGTAGGTGCCGCTCTGGGGCACGGTGCGCACCAGGCCTTCCTGCGCCAAGCGAACCAAAGCCTCGCGCACGGGCGTGCGACCCATGTCCAGGTCATCGCAAAGCTGCTTGACGCCCAGCTTTTCGCCCGGCTTGTAGTCCAGGTAGACGATTTTGCGTCGAATGGTGTGGTAGGACTGGTCCTGTAGGCTCGTTTCCTGCTCGCCGACGTGCATCGATTCTTCCATAGCGCCTCGCAACTGTTCTATCAAACTCATATGTCAGTTGTTAATTATGCCGCGAATCAGCTCTCCGCGGTGGGTAATTCGGCTGTTGCCTGAGAACTATCGCGGTATCTTAGTCTGTGTTTGCGCAAGGCTGTGCTCAATGTTGCCGTATCATAAGCCGTCGCAAACGTGAAATAGAAAGAAGGAATCCCATATGCAACTGGCAAATATCGTACGCGAGCGCTGGAAAGGCGTCTTGTTCTGCCTGATCATCGCCATTCCCGCGACGTTGCTCGGCAAACAGGTTGAGGTGGTCGGCGGTCCGGTATTCGCCATCCTCTTTGGCATGGTCCTGGCGCTCGTCTTTCCCAAGAATCGTCGCGAACAGCTCGCCGCCGGCGTCACCTATACGTCCAAAAAAGTCTTGCAGTACGCGGTTATCCTGCTTGGCTTTGGCATGAACCTCTCCCAGATTCTGTCCAAGGGCGCCCAGTCGCTGCCGATTATCGTGGCGACAATCTCGACCTCGCTTGTCATCGCCTTTGTGCTCTGCCGCGTTATGAACGTGCCGGGCAAGATCGCGACGCTTGTGGGTGTGGGTTCGTCGATTTGCGGCGGTTCTGCCATCGCTGCGACCGCACCCGTCATCGATGCCGACGATCGCGAGATTGCCCAGGCTATTTCGGTCATCTTCCTGTTTAACGTTATCGCGGCGCTCGTGTTTCCGACGCTCGGCGGCATGCTCGGGCTGACCAACGAGGGCTTTGGCCTGTTTGCCGGTACCGCCATCAACGACACCTCGTCCGTAACGGCTGCGGCGAGCGCCTGGGACAGCATGCACCCCGGCGCCAATGTGCTCGAGAGCGCCACAGTGGTCAAGCTCACCAGGACGCTGGCCATTATTCCCATCACGTTGGTTCTCGCATGCTGGCAGATGCATCTGGCGCGCAAGGCCGGCGGTGACGCCAAAAGCACGTTCTCGCTTAAACGCGCGTTTCCCATGTTCGTGCTGTTCTTTGTGCTGGCGAGCGTGATCACCACGGTGCTTCAGCTTCCCGCGTCCTTTACGGCGCCCATCAAGGAGCTGTCGAAATTCTTTATTGTGATGGCCATGGCGGCTATTGGCTTTAATACCGATATCGTCGAGCTGGTCAAAAAGGGCGGCAAGCCCATCGCGTTGGGCTTTTGCTGCTGGATTGGCATTGCGTGCATGAGTTTGGGAATGCAACACGTACTGGGAATCTGGTAGAGAAGTAGCTTGTTTGCGTGCTGGTTGCTGGTGAGCGCATTCTCACGGTGGAGCGATAGGAGCTCTTGCGGGTATGGCTTGTCCGCAGGTTTATAAGTCCCGAAGAGCTCTTATCGCCCCGCCAGGATGGCGATGCGGGGCAACACCTATACTCGCAGGACGGCGCTTTCTGCCCTATAGTGTTTGGTGAGCAATATCGTTCAATTTTGAAACACTCGGTCGTGCGACCGTCGGCGGTTGCACGTCGCTGCGGACAGGGGCAAATCATGGATAGCGATGCCAAGCTGAACATCTTGACCGAGGCCCTGGCTGCTGCCGGGGCCTCGGCATTGGCAATCGATGCGCGTGGGGACGTCGCGATCTCGACCATGAATGACGCGGCGCTTGAGCGGGATGTGGCGGCTTTTGTAGCTGAGCGCCTCGACCGTATAGGAGACGGCGCGCGTCTGGTTATGGGGCGTGCGGGTGCGCGCCTGAGCCTGACCGTTCGCCCCACCGACAAAGAGGGCGGGGGGCTTTGGGTCGTCGTGGTCCGCGAGGTGCGCGGTGCCGCGGCGCATGCGGGCGTCGAGTGGCTCAACGCCGACGAAGTTGAGGCCCGCTACGAATCGAGCGCGTACGGCATCGTTGAGGGGGCGGCCTCGGTGGCTGCGCCGGTTGCAGAGAGTTACGCGCGCGGTGTGCCTCTTATGCTCGAGGGCGAGCTGGGAGCGGGTCAGGTCGAGATCGCCAAGCGCCTCTATCTGGACGGTCCTTTTGCCGATCAGCCCTTTGTTTCCGTTGCGCTCGATGAGCTCACCGAGCGCGGTTGGCGCCATGTACTCAAAAGCGTCGAATCGCCGTTGTTCCAAATGGGGCTGACCCTTTGCATTGAGGGCTGGAACGCGGTTGGCCCCCAGCGCCTCCGCGAGCTGGTCTCCACGATGACCGACACCGCGTTGGCGACGCGCTGCCATGTGGTGCTGACGGCGAATGACATGCCGGGCGGCGGCGAAAGTGATCAAGCCGCCTTTGTGACCGAGCGCTTCGCCTGTGCGGTGAGCGTCGCGCCGGCAATCGCCGAGCAGGGAGCCGCGTCGACGAAGGTCGCGCGCTATTTGGAATATCTCGCTGATGCATTTGGGACGGCAGCGCCCACGCTGTCTGCTGCGGCGACGAAGACGCTCGATGCCTACCGCTGGCCGCGCAACTATCTGCAGCTCCGCGAGGTCTCGGAACGACTGTATATATTGGTGGGGACGGGCACGGTGGACCGCGCTGTGGCGGAGGAAGTGCTCGCCCAAGAGGACGTGATTAAGACCGCAACCTTTGGCGCCCCGACGCTTGAAAGTGACCTGTATATCCTGCGACCGCTGGCCGATACCGAGCGAGATATCGCGCATCTGGTTGTAGACCATCTCCACGGCAACCGAACCCGTGCGGCGGAGGTGCTGGGCATAAGCCGTACAACGCTGTGGCGCTTGCTGAAGGACGATGACCGTTGAGCGAGGCACCCGTGACCGCGCGCGACGCGTGTGCTACAGTCCAAAGCGTTATTGTTTCGATTTGGTTACGGCGTGCGAGGGCATATGGCTGAGACTTCAAAACCGAGCCGCAGAAGGCGGAGCGCCGCGCCGGTTAACCGACGCACGACATCGGTGACGTGGGGCAAACACGCCTCGGGGTTTGATGGCTCGTTCAAGCGCACTAAATATGGCTATCCTTCGGCAAGCGCTCGCTTGGCAATGCAGGCAGAGTCCTCGCTGTGGGGCCGCAAGCGCGTGGTGGGCTCAAAGCTCAAGCACGACGGCACGCTCGGTTACATCAGCCGCGGGGCGGCTCGCCGCAGCGGGCTCAATCCCGCTGGTTGGCATCGTTATGTGCCGATCGTGGCCGTCGTTGCAGTGATCGTCATCGCACTCGCCGCGCTTGGCTACGCCGGCGGTGGCACCAACTTGGACGCAATGTTTAAATCGCCCGAGCTCGCGCATGTAGGTACAGAAGTTGTCGAGGGCGCTCAGACCCAGACGGGCGTCGCACCCCAGCGCGGTATCGTTGCGGCGGCCTCCACCATCGCCGATGCGCAAAAGGACGAGGACGAACAAGGCAGCGAAGCCGAAACGGCCCAGACGAACGAAACGACGACAACTCAAATATCAACATAGCTTGCCGGCAGAAGGGGACGTTCCTTTTCTGCCGGCAGTTTGGGACACTCCTGCGCTACTTGACGTACACCACGTTGTCGCGGCGGGGTTTGGGCTCGGGCAGCGTGTCCTCGGCATAGCCCAGAATGCAGTGACCGACACCGCGCAGGCTGCCGTCGGCGGGTAGACCCCAACTGGCCAGTAGCTCCAGGCCCTCGGGCGAATCGAAAACCTCGTGGGCGCGATGAATCCAGCACGAATCAACGCCCAGCGCATAGGCAGCGTTGAGCAGGTTGCCCATGGCGAGCGAGCCGTCTTCCAGATGTGTGGGCACGCTGCGGTCAACCAGCACCACCACAACGGTCTTGGCGCCATAGAAGGGGTCGCTGTTGCTGCCCATGACTTGCGCGTTGAGCTGCGAGAGACGCTCGACGGTCGCGGGGTCGGTGACGGCGACAAACGTCACCGGCTGGCGGCCCATGCCGCTCGGTGCATATTGGCCGGCTTCGATAATACGTGCAAGCTTTTCGGCCTCGACGGGACGATCGCTGTAGTTGCGGCAGCTGCGGCGGTGAATGAGTGCTTCGATAGTCTCCATGGTGTCTCCTTGCGGTGGCGTTGCAGATGCCCCGTTCATACCCGTCGGGCTCAAACGATAGACGGTCAATTGCCCGGCCAAAAGGATAGATTCCAATTGGGAAAGTAGGTTTGCATAAAAGTACCTTCAGAATGTGACAAACAAATGGGATGGTTAAACGTTTTATCCCGTCTACCCTGCGGTTTTTTACCACTTGCCTAAATGACGAACGCATAACCTCTGATAAAGGTTTTACTAAAGGAGTACCAACGTTTATCAATGCGCCGTGGTGGCGCCGGGCCAGGAGGTAACATCATGTTCCAGGCTGGAGATGTCGTCGAGACCGATTTCGAAGGATTTCTGAAGCTGCTGCGTTCCAAGACGCGCGCTTTCGTGTCGATCAACGATCACGAGTACTACATCACGCACACCGATGGCTATTGGCGTGTTCAGGATTGCGAGGCCCTCAACGACAAGGGCCACTTTACTGACTGTTCTGAGTTGGTCAACACGGTCTGCGAGGTCGTCGAGCTGCCGTGGATTGCCGGCAAGAGCCTGCATGACAGCTTCTCGGGCGCTACGGTCTATGAGGCCGTTGCTGCCTAACGGCCAACAACTGATATTCTCTCGCAACCGCCGGCGCCGCCCCCGCGCCGGCGGTCTTTTTTGTCGATATGCTTATGTAGAGCCGACCATAAACAACGAGCGTATTGACGATAGTCAAAACTCGGACTAATGTAGAGATATAAATTGGTCAAAACTCGGACTATCGAATGGTGGGAGAGATGAATAGTGCAGTTAGCCTGGTCGATTTCGACCGGATGCTTAACGGGCTTGACCGTATCTATTCGGAGTTCGCGCGTACCTGCGGTCTTTCGGACTGCGCCTACTGGATGCTCGTCGACACGAGTGCAGCGGGCGGAAGCGTTGCCGTGAGTCGGCTGACGAGTGAATGGTTCTACAGCAAACAGACCATCAATTCGGCGATCAAGACGCTTAGGGCGCGAGGGCTTGCGACGTTGGAGTTTGCCGAGGGCAGTCGTAAGAACAAGGTTGTGCGATTGACCGAAGAAGGCGTGCGGTTTGCCAAGCGCTACGCGTTACCGGCGCAAAAAGCCGAGCAACAGGCATTCGAAGCGCTCGAGCCGTGGGAACAGCGCGAGATCATGCGCCTGGTCGGTAAATTCTCCCATGTTCTGAACGAAGAGTGCGAGGCATTTAAACGTCAAGTGGCCGCCGAGAACGAGGCTGACGATAAGAGCGAGGGGGACACATGCGACTCTTAATGAGGTTTATGAGGCCGTACCGCGGTCTGATTGCGGTGACGCTGTTTGCGGTGCTGATAGATAACGTCGGTACGCTGTTGGTTCCCACGATGCTGGCGAACATGGTCAACACCGGTATTACCACGGGCGATGTCGACTATATTTTACGTAACGGCCTGTACATGCTTATCGCGACCGGCATGGCCAGCGGCGGCACGGTGCTGGGCTGCTATCTTTCGGCGCGCCTGGCCGCCAACGTGGCCTGCGATATCCGCAATGCCGTGTACGACAAATCGCTCGAGCTCGCTGCCAGCGACTTTGAGCGCTTTGGCACGGGGTCGATGATCACGCGCTCGCTCAACGACATCAACGTGATTCAGCAGGCAATCCTTCAGACGATTCAGTTGGTGCTGCCGGTGCCGTTCTTGGCCGTCGCGGGCATCATTTTTGCTTGGTTCATCGATCCCGCCATGGGAACGCTGCTGGGCGTGGTGGTTGCGATCGTGCTGGTGGCGGCGGTCTTTACGGTGGCTAACGCCGCGCCGATTTTTATGCGCCTTCAGAGCTTTATCGACCGTATGAACGTGGTGCTGCGCGAGAACATCGTGGGCGTTCGCGTCATCCGCGCTTTCAATAAGGAGCGCCACGAGGAGCAGCGCCTGGATGAGGTATTTAGCGATTACGCGGACAACGCCATTAAGGTCAACCACCTGTTTGTGGGGCTCGACAGCTCCAGTTTCTTTTTGATGAACATCGCCGAGGTGGCGGTGCTGTGGGTGGGCGGCAACCGCGTGGGCGTCCATGCGATGCAGATCGCGAGCATCTCCGCGGTGCTGGAGTACGCGATCCTGATCCTGTTCTTTGTGATGATGGCGCAGATGGTGGTGCTGACGCTTCCGCGCGCCGCGGCGTGCCTCAGCCGTGCGCAGCAGGTGCTGGAGATTGAGCCGAGCATCGTCGATGGTGAGGGCACGCTCGACGCGGGCACGTCCGACTCAAAGGACGGAGCCGGCGCGGTGGCCGTGTTCGACCACGTGTCGTTCCGTTTTGACGACGCCGACGAGGACACGCTGTGCGATCTGAACTTTACCTGTCGCCGCGGTCAGACGACCGCAATCGTGGGCTCAACGGGCTCGGGCAAGTCAACGGTGGCCAAGCTCCTGCTTCGCTTCCACGATGCAACGAAGGGCGCCATTCGCCTGAACGGCATCGATCTGCACGACCTTTCGCAAGATGAGATCCGTGGACACATCGCCTATGTGCCGCAGAAGGCGTGGCTGTTCTCGGGCACCGTTGCAAGCAACCTGCGCTTTGGCAACGAAGGCGCGACTGAGGCTGACATGCTCCATGCGCTGGAGGTTGCCCAGAGCACCTTTGTGCTCGACCAGCCCCAGGGGCTCGATACGCCGGTGGCCCAGGGCGGCACGAACTTCTCGGGCGGCCAGCGCCAGCGCCTGGCCATTGCTCGCGCACTCATGAAGCGCGCCGATCTATATATCTTCGACGATAGTTTTTCGGCCCTGGACTTTAAGACTGATGCCGCCCTGCGCCATGCGTTACAAGATGAGACACGTGACGCAGCGGTGCTCATCATCGCGCAGCGTATCTCGACCATTCTGCATGCCGACCAGATCGTGGTGCTCAGGGATGGCGAGGTCGTGGGCCTAGGCACGCACGACGAGCTTATGGAAACCTGCGAGGTGTACCGCGCCATCGCGGAATCGCAAATGAAGGGAGGTGAGTAGCATGGCCGAGGAGCTCAAGAAGCAGAGCGGCGGTGATGGCGCCGTTGCCGCGGGGCTGGTCGAGGAAACGGCTGCCGTGGCACCCGAGCTGGATGACGCCGCCAAGGCTGCAGCCGAGCGCGAGGCTCGCCGCCAAGCGCTCTACGAGGAAAACGAGCGCGCCGAGGACGAGCGCGCCCGCGCTGAGGCAGAGCGCATGCGCGATGTGGACGACGAGGACGAGGACGAGAAACCCCGCGACACCTGGGCGACGGTGCGCCGCCTGTGGAGCGAGGCTGCCGGCGACCATTGGCGCT
>URTB01000048.1 GCA_900550595.1 uncultured Collinsella sp. | reverse complement strand
TCATGCCGCCGAAGTTGAAAGGCAGATTGCCGCTCTGGCGGGTTTGCAGCGTCGACCCGTTACGCGGTTTGGTAAAACCGCGTAACTCCTAAGACTCGATGTAGTCTTTGAGCTTGCTACTGCGGCTGGGGTGGCGGAGCTTGGCCAGGGTCTTGGACTCGATCTGGCGAATACGCTCACGCGTGACGCCAAACTCTCGACCGACCTCCTCGAGCGTGCGGGGATGTCCATCGACAAGGCCAAAACGAAGCTCGATAACCTTACGTTCACGATCGGCTAGCGAGTCGAGCACCTGAGTGAGTTGCTCCTGCAGCATAGAGAAACTGGCTGCATCGGGAGGAACGACGGCCTGCGAGTCCTCGATAAAGTCGCCAAGCTGGGAATCCTCTTCTTCGCCGATGGGAGTCTCAAGCGACACGGGCTCCTGCGAAATCTTCTGAATCTCGCGAACGCGGTCGGCGCTCATGTCCATCTCGGCACCAATTTCCTCTGGGGTCGGGTCGCGACCCAGGTCTTGAAGAAGCTGGCGCTGCACGCGAACGAGCTTATTGATGGTCTCAACCATGTGCACGGGAATACGGATAGTACGGGCCTGGTCGGCAATAGCGCGCGTAATGGCCTGACGGATCCACCACGTGGCGTATGTGGAGAACTTAAAGCCCTTCTGGTAGTCGAACTTCTCGACCGCGCGAATCAGACCGAGGTTGCCCTCCTGGATCAGGTCCAGGAACAGCATGCCGCGACCGACGTAGCGCTTGGCGATGGAAACGACCAGACGCAGGTTGGCGCTGATGAGCGCCTGCTTGGCCTCGAGGCCCACGTTCTCAATGCGCGTAAGACGACGCATCTCGCCGCGGGTGAGCTCGATCTCGCCCGCCTCGTTAGCCTCGAGCTTCTCGGTTGCCTCGAGGCCCGCCTCGATCTTCATGGCAAGGTCAACCTCTTCAGAGGCAGTCAGCAGGTCAACCTTGCCGATCTCCTTGAGGTACATACGGACCGGGTCGCCAGTCAGCATAACCGTAGAGGCATCGATGCCACGCACGCGCGAACGAGAGCGGGACGTACGCACGGTACGCTTCTTCTTACTCTTAGAAGAACCCATCTCAGCGTCGGCCTGACGGGCCATCTTAAGCTCGTGATCGTCGAGTGAACCAGAATCGTGTTCCTCATCGTCATCGAAATCGTTGGTATCGTTATCATCATCGTCGACGTCCATGGGAGCGTCGTCGTTTCCGCTCGCGGAGATAATCTGGATGCCGCTGTTGCGCAGCGCGGAATAGACCGCAGTGAGCTGCTCGTCAGAAACATCGATATCCTTCAGGGCGACCTGAATTTCGTCCTCGGTTACCGAAGTCCTGTTTGAGCCGTTGCCCATGAGCTTTGCAACGTAGGATTCCAGCCCAGTACCCGTGCTCTCAGTCTTATTTGGCACAGATTCTCCCTTCGTAGTCCACAGGACTCATTACTTTAGCACACACATACACGTCTATACCCAAAATTCAAACTGGATATAGCAGACAAAATGCCGGTTGACCACAACATCTAGGTCTGATCGGTACCAGCGGTCTCCAAACCAATCAAACGAAACGGATCGGCCACGCCGCCAATCGACTTCTGGAGCTCACGCTGGCGCAAAGAATCCTGCGCGGCCTGCATGGTCAATGCGCGGCGCGCGTCATCGTCGAGTGAATGGTCCTGGCGCAGCTTGGCCTGAGCAGCCCGCATGCGGCGCTTAATGGTGTAGAGCTCAAGCGTATCAAGCATAAAGACGATGTTAGTCTCCGTGGGGTGCTTGCTCGTCGCTGAGATGCGCCCGGCACTAACGAGCGAAGCCGCCTCGGGGCACACCACACGCGCGGCATCCATGCACGCCGCGGGATCGGTGCCCGGCGGCGTCGCGAGCACAGCCCACGCAATGGACTCATGACGGGGGTCCACCCACTCAATCGAGCAGATGCGGTCGGCGTGCGTGCGGAACAGGTCGGGATAGCTGGTGAGCATTGTCAGCAGCTCGCGCTCCCCCGCCAGGGACTTCCGCTCCAGATCGGTCAGCACGATGGGCGCCGCGGGCATAGAAGCGTCCGAAGCAGCCCCTGTGGGCGCAGCCGTCCCAGCCGGCACATCAATCGGCGGCAGGTCGTCAACAACCGTGACTGACGCTGCGCCATAGGCCTCGAGCGGCACGTAATCGTATGGCTCCTCCTCCGGTGCAGACACCAGCGGCGTAGCACCCGATGCCCACGTACCGCGAAACGCCCCCTGAGAACCGGCAGAACGCCCGCCCGCGCCACCGGAGCGCTCAGCCTGCGCCCGTTGACGCTCGTAATTCTGCTCGCGACGACGCTCGGCATCCTCGCGCTTGGCAACATCGCGAAACACACGGCCCGAGCTCAAGCGCACCGTCTCCAAATCCAAGCCCAACAGGTCGGCAATCTGGATAAAGTACGTATCGATCATGTAGCTACCGCGCAGCGGATAGACGAGCGTCAGCGCATCCTCGAGCGCTTTTGCACGCCCACCCGGCGTGGTGATGTCGCTCGACTCCTGCAGCGAGCGGTACACAAAGTCCATGAGCGGCTCGGCCGCGTCGATGCGCGCCTGCAACGCCTCGCCGCCATGCGCGGTGATGAACTCCATGGGGTCATTGCCGTCGGGTAATACCACACAGCGCAGGTCCATCGAGTCCTGCTCGATAAACTGGATCGCACGGCGGGCTGCCTTTTGCCCGGCGGCGTCGCCATCGAACATATAGACAATGCGCTTGGCAAAGCGGGTGAGCGTCTTCACGTGATGTTCCGTCAACGCCGTACCCAACGTAGCCACGACGTTTTTAATCCCCGCCTCCCAACAGGCGATGCAATCGGTATAACCCTCCACAACGATGGCGGTATCCTGCGCGACGATAAACTCCTTGGCCCAGTTAAAGCCATAAAGGTTGCGCTTCTTATGGAACACACTCGTCTCGGCGGTGTTGAGATATTTTGGCTGACCGTCTCCCATAATGCGACCGCCAAAAGCGATGTTGTGACCCTGCTCATCAAAGATGGGAAACATCACACGGTCGTAAAAACGATCGGCGAGCTGTCCGCGCCCGCGGCTCACAGCCACGTTGGCGTCAATCATCTCCTGCGGAGTAAAGCCCTTCTGCGACAGATGTGCTACCAGCATATTGCGGCCCGGCGCAAAGCCCAAAGAATAGCGGCGGCAGACGTCACCGCCCATACCACGGCTGGCAAAGTACTCACGCGGACGGCTGTCCTTACCGCGCATAAGCATGGTGTGATAGAACTGGGCGGTCTCGGCGCACAGGTCGTAGATGCGTGCGCGCTTAGTGCCGCGCTCACGACGGGCACCGGTGTCGTGAAGCTCAATGCCGGCGCGATCGGCCAGATAGCGGATCGACTCGGGAAAGCTCAGGTTCTCGCGCTTCATAATATAAGTGAAGACGTCGCCGCCCTCACCGCAGCCAAAACAGTGCCACACCTGTGTGGCGGGAATGATGTGGAACGAAGGCGTCTTTTCGCCGTGGAAGGGGCAGCACCCCCAAAACTCATGGCCGCGAGGCTTGAGCTCGACGGTCTCCTGCACAATGGCAACCAAGTCGGATGCAGCACGTACCTGGTCTTTTTCCTCGTCGCTAATCACAAATACTCACCCCCTGCTCACCCAAGTTATGGCGGATATCGTCAATGTTACCCTCGACAGTCGCGATCAACTCATCCAAAGAATCAAACACGCGCGAAGGGCGCAGCCAACGCGTAAACGCCAACGAAACCGAGCGTCCATACAAATCGCCCGTATAACCGATCAAGTTGGCCTCGAGATGTGCCGACGCCGCATCGTTCGCGTACGTCGGCGGCAGGCCAACGTTGACAGCGGCAGGCCACACGGTGTCATCGACCAGCACCAAGCCCTCGTACACACCATCGGCAGGAAGCTGGATTCCATTTGGAACCTGCAGATTTGCCGTCGGAAAGCCCATATCGGAGCCCTCATGACGACCACGGACCACACCGCCGCGCACCATATAGGGGCGGCCGAGCAGCTCAGCGGCAAGGTCTACGTGGCCCAAGCTCAGGTCACGACGAATGCGGGTGGCGCAGATAGCCTCGCCCCCCTCGCACAGCAGATTGTGCCCATACACGTCAACACCGCGCTCAGTGCCCCATGCCCGCATCTCGACAACGCCCGAGGCACCCCCGCGGCCCAGCCTAAAGTCGCACCCAACGCGAATGGAGCGAATATCGACAACATGCGCCAACAGCTCAAGAAAGCCAACGTGGTCGAGCGACGCCACCGCGGGCGAAAAGGGAACAGCCACCACGGCATCGACCCCAGTCTGAGCCAGGGCATGCAGACGGTCGGCCGTCGTCATCAATTTTTGAGCGGGCGCAGGGCTCACCACAACATCTGGATCGGGGTCAAACGTTACGACAACCGCTTTGCTGCCATGGACACGAGCATCACGAATGACCGCGTCGATCAGCTCACGATGCCCCCTATGCACGCCATCGAACACACCGATGGCAATCGAGGCGGCACCCATAGACTTACAGTCATAAAAAGCATCGGCCAAAACGATGCGGGCCTCCGCCGCCGCGCCCACAAAAAATGTGCGCGCGAGCTCGCGAGGGTCCAGCATCATCGAACACCGCCGATTGCCTGCGGAAAGACGTGCTCCATCACAAAGCGACCGTCCTCGATGCGCGCCAAAGCCTTGAGCCCGTCATCGAGCACCAGCGCAAACGGCGCCTTAGACGCATCGAAGCCGGCGAGCGCGCAATCAATAGGAATACGACGTCCACACAGCAGATCGTCGGCAAGATTGCCCGGTAAGTCGACGCGCGTGGCGCCGAGTGCCGCAATGGGGTCCAATGCAAAGCCGGCAGCGGACTCGGCAGAAAGCTCCTCGACCGCATGGCAAACACCAATGGAGACAATGCCAGAAGCAGTACGGCGCAGTGCAGAAATATGCGCGGCGCTGTCGCAGGCACGACCCAGATCGCGAGCGAGCGCACGAATATAGGTGCCCTTGCTCACCGAGAAGGCAACGGTCCAAATGCAGGAATCGCCCTCGCCACTCACGGCGATCAGGTCGGCAGAATAAACCTCGACCGGGCGCGCAGGCAACTCAACGGCATTGCCCTCACGTGCAGACTTATAGGCGCGCACGCCGTTGACCGAAATGGCCGAAAACGCCGGCGGGACCTGCATCTGCGGGCCCAACATGGCACTCAAGCGCTCACGGGCATAGGCCGGATCGCGCAGCTCGGGAGCAATGGCCACCATACGGACAGCCTCGCCTTCCGCATCATCGGTATTGGTCTCGGCACCAAACGAGATGTCGGCGACGTAACTTTTGGTATCGAGCGTAAGCATGCCCAGCAGACGCGTGGCCTGGCCCACGCCCACCACCATGACACCCGACGCCATGGGGTCGAGTGTGCCGGCATGACCAACGCGCCGCTCATGGAGAGCGCGTCGGCATTGCGAAACCACGTCGTGGGACGTGCAGCCTACCGGCTTATCGACGGCGAGCAGCATATTCAATTGAGAAGGCGTACGACGAGCCATGTACCATCCAAAAAAATTAGAGCTCGACGGTCACCGAAGCGGGATCCTCCCCCACCAGCTCGGCGAGCATGGGAAGTGCCGCGGTGAGCGTCTCGAAAATCGTTCCGTTGTTGGTAAAGCCGGCGGCAGCGTGATGTCCGCCTCCGCCAAAGTTGGCCGCAATCTCGGAGACATCCATGTCGCCCTTGGAGCGCAGGTTGCCGCGCACCTTGGTATCGCCCTCGATGCCCTTAAGGAACAGGCAGACTTCGACGCCCATCACCGAGCGCACCACATCAACCAAGCCGTCGCACTCATCCGAGGTGACGCCACATTCCTTAAGGTCGCTTTCGTACGCGTAACTATACGCCACACGCCCGTGCGCGACCGTCTTGATACGGCCCATGACGATGGACTTGAGGTGCAAGAACTCGACGCGCATGCTCTGATAGACCTCGAGCGCGACACGCGCCGGGTCGGCACCGTGCGCCACCAGGCGCGAAGCCGCATGGAACGCGGCGGCGTCGGCGTTCTGATACTGAAAACGACCGGTGTCGGTGACCAGGCCGCACAGCAGGCAGGTCGCGATGCTGTCGCTCGCGACAATGCCGCAATCATCCAAAAAGCGGTCGATGATCATGGCGCAGGCCGCAGCATCGACACGCCTCAAGCTTACCTCGGCAAACTCCTCGCGCGCCGGATGATGGTCAAAGCACACCACATGTTTGGAGCGGCGGAGCACGTCGGCCGAGTTGTTCAAACGCTCGACAACCGGCACATCCACCGAGATAAACAGGTCGGGATCGCCCGTAAAGCTCGAAGCCGGCACCAGACGATCGGCGCCTTCCATAAAGCGGTAAATGCGCGGAACGGGATCGTCGTCTGCCAATAGCAGGGCGATATCTTTGTCGGGGAACACCTTCATGAGCGAAAGGCCCAGACCCAACACGGAACCCAGGGCGTCGCCGTCGGGAGAGGTATGACCCGCGATCGCAATGGAGGACGCATCCTCGATGAGCTCGAGGATGCGTCGTTTAATATCTGCAGACTCGCACGAAGCGAGATCGGCGGAATTAGTCATCTAAAGCTGCCTCCTGGGCGGCATCCGCTATGGGGTAGCCGTCCTCATCCTTTTCGATCGCCAGCGTGGCCGGAACGTTTTCCAGCGCACGCGTGATGCGCTCGGCCTCATCGGTCGAGCGATCGATGCGAAAATCGAGCTCGGGCGTGACGCGCCAATCGAGCGAACGAGCCAACAGGCTGCGAATGCGGCCCTTGGCACTAGTGAGCGCCTCCATGACCTCATCGTAGCGGCTCGCATCGCACGACACGAACACGCGCGCGAACGAACGGTCCACCGCGACCTCGACCGCGGTCAGGGTGACCAGGTCGAGACGCGGATCGGAAACCTCAAAGAGCAGGATATAACCGAGCTTCTCGCGAAGCTGCTCGCGCAAACGGCGGGTTGCCTGCGTTTGCTTCATAGCGCTACCCCCTACTCGGTACGGGCAACCTGGTCGATACGGTAACCCTCGATCTGGTCGCCGGGCTTGATGTCCTGGAAGTTCTCCAGGCCAATGCCGCCCTCGGAACCGCTCTTGAGGCTCTTGGCCTCATCCTTGTAGTGGCGCATCGACGCGATCTTACCGTTGAAGACCACGATGCCGTCGCGCACCAAACGCACGGAATCGGTCGCGGCAATCTCGCCCTCTTCGACGCGGACACCGGCAGCGATACCAACTTTGGGCACCTTAAAGGTGTCAAGGACGGTCGCGGTACCCGTGGAGACCTCGACCTCGGTGGGCTTGAGCATGCCGATACGAGCAGCATCAAGCTCCTCGAGACACTTGTAGATAACGTCGTAGCAACGGATCTCGACTCCCTCGCGCTCGGCGGCGGAGCGAGCCTTGCCGTCGGGACGTACGCCAAAGCCGATGATAATGGCATTGGAGGCGTCGGCCAGGACAACGTCGGTCTCGTTGATGGCGCCAACCGCGGAGTGGATCGTATTGATGCGAACCTCGGACTGGTCCATCTTGTCGAGCGAGTCCTGAAGGGCCTCGATGGAGCCCTGGACGTCGGCCTTGATGATCAGGTTGAGCTCCTTGACCTCGGCGTCGGCGATGGTCTCGAAGAGGTTCTCGAGCGTAACGTGCTTCACGCGGCTCTGCTCCTCGATGCGGGCCTTGAGCGAACGCTCATCGGCCAGGGCGCGAGCCTCGCGCTCGTCCTCGAAAACGCGGAACTCGTCGCCGGCGTTGGGCACGGACTGCAGGCCCAGGATCTCGACGGCGTCGGAGGGACCGGCCTCGGTGACGGCGTTGCCCTTGGGATCGAGCATGGCGCGGACGCGGCCGTAGGTAAGGCCGGCGACCAGCGTATCGCCCACGTGCAGGGTACCGCGGGTCACGAGCACCGTGGCAACCGAACCGCGGCCCTTGTCGAGCTTAGCCTCGAGGACGTTACCGGAGGCAAAGGTGTCGGGGTTGGCCTTGAGCTCGAGCACGTCGGCCTGGAGAAGCACGGTCTCGAGCAGGTCGTCGATACCAATCTTCTGCTTGGCCGAAATGTTGACGAACATATTCTGTCCGCCCCACTCCTCGGGGATGATGCCGTACTCGGTGAGCTCCTGGCGCACGCGGTCGGGGTTGGCACCCGGCTTATCGATCTTGTTGACGGCGACGACGATAGGTACGCCGGCAGCCTTGGCGTGGTTGATGGACTCGATGGTCTGGGGCATGATGCCGTCGTCGGCAGCAACCACCAGAACGGCGATATCGGTCATATTGGCACCGCGGGCACGCATGGAGGTGAATGCCTCATGGCCCGGGGTATCCAGGAAGGTGATCAGGCTGTCGTTGACCTTGACCTGATATGCACCGATGGCCTGCGTGATGCCGCCGGCCTCGCCTGCGGTAACGTTGGTCTTGCGGATGGCATCCAGAATACTGGTCTTGCCGTGGTCAACGTGGCCCATGACGCAGACCACCGGGGGACGCTCCACCAGATCCTCCTGCGAATCCTCTTCCTGCGTGAACAGGCGCTCCTCGATGGTCACATGCACCTCGTGCTCGACCTTTGCGTGGA
>URTB01000047.1 GCA_900550595.1 uncultured Collinsella sp. | reverse complement strand
ACGATTGGGGCAAGGACGGCGACACCTATTACATCGTCATGGAGTACCTGCGCGGTACCGACCTTAAAAGCGGCATCAAGAGCCACGGTGCACTCGATCCCAAAAAGGTCGCACAGATCGGCTCGCAGATCAGCTCCGCGCTTTCGGTCGCCCATAAGCACGAGATCATCCACCGCGACATTAAGCCGCAAAATATCATGGTGCTGCCCGACGGCAACATCAAGGTGATGGACTTTGGTATCGCGCGCGCCAAGAACAGCCACCTCACGCAGGACAACAACGTGCTGGGCACCGCCCACTACGTAAGCCCCGAGCAGACCCGTGGTCAGGACCTCGGCCCCACCTCGGATATCTATTCGCTGGGCGTCGTCATGTACGAATGCGCTACCGGCCGTGTGCCCTTCGACGGCGACGACGCCATCTCGGTGGCACTCAAGCAGGTCAACGAGCTGCCTATCCCGCCGAGCCAGATTAACTCCGGCGTCGACGCCGACCTGGAGCGCATCATCCTCAAGTGCATGGAGAAGGATCCGGCCAACCGCTTCCAGACGGCCGATGAGCTGCGCCAGGTGCTCAATAGCTACCTGTCCGGTCGAGCCGTCAACGTCTCGGAGCCCACGCGCATTATCGGTGCCGCCGGCGACCTGGGCGCTACCAAGACCCGCGAGCTGTCTGACTCCACGCGCGCTATGGTTCGCCCCGTCTCGGGCGTGAGCGGCCAGACCAACCCCCGCAGCGCCGTCTCGGGTTCCACCGGTTCCTACGAGGCCGAGAAGCCCAAGTCCAACAAAAACAAGATTATTGCCGCCGTGGTGGCTGCCATCGCCGTCATCGGTATCGTCGTGGCCTTTGCCACGGGCATGTTCAGCGGCGACCAGGTTACGGTCCCCGATGTGCTGGGCAAGGATCAGGAGACCGCCGTCGAGCAGATCCAGGAGGCCGGCCTGGAGGTCGGTACCGTCGACCAGAGCTACAACGATGACGTCGACGAGGGTAAGGTCGCCGAGCAGACCCCCAACGGCAACACCAAAAAGCCCAAGGGCACAAGGGTGAACCTGGTGATCTCCAAGGGCCCCAAGCCCTCCGAAAAGGTTGAGGTCCCGCAGCTCGTCGGTTTGACCAAAGACCAAGCCGAAGCAGCGCTGGCAAGCGTAGGCCTGAAGGGCAGCGCTTCGGAGGAAGCCAATGAGGCCGAAGAAGGTCAGGTCTTTGAGCAGAGCACTGCTTCCGGCAAGGAGGTCGCGAAGGGCACGACCATCTCGTATAAGGTCTCCAGCGGTCCGGACACCACCTCGGTGCCCGATCTGACCGACATGACCGAGGCCCAGGCACGCAATGCGCTTGACATGGCTGGCTTTGGCGTCGACGTCAGCTACCAGGAAAACGACTCGGTTACCGAGGGCACCGTGATTAGCTGGAACCCCAGCGGTAAGCAAAAGCCGGGCGCCACGATCACCGTCGTCATCGCCAAGAAGTCCGGCAAGGCCAGCGTTCCGGGCAACCTGTACGGCAAGAGCATCTCCGCCGCCGTCACCGCGCTCAACAACGCCGGGTTCTATAACATCGCATTCTGCGATGAGAACGGCAACCCTGTGAGCGGCAACGAGAACGCAACTGTCACTGGTGTCTCCCCCACCGGCAAGCAGTCCACCGACAGCACGATTACGCTGACGGTTTCTATCTCCGGTTCCGGCGACGACTCCGAGTCTAGCAACTAACGTCGATCGCTTGTTGCTCCGAGCGGTTTAGGCCGCAAACACATTCGCTCAGAAGCGCCCGCTTGCTCCCCCGGCAAGCGGGCGCTTTGCGTGTCTCAGTAGACATCTGGTGATTTGATTTGGAAAATGTGGACGGACCCGCAGCCGGACGGGTAGAATGTTTCTAGAAAACGACGCATCCCGCGTAAGTGTTAAGGAGCGCGGGCGGCCTAGTTTTCTAACGTGTTAAACGGCCGGGCTGCAACCCCGGCCGTTTTTATTTGCGCTTGCGGCGCAAATGCCGAGAACCGTCCGCACCGCGCGTGCGCCTACGGACCTTAAACCGAACCTCATACGAATCAAGAAACGCAATGATGAACGTGCCGACCGTCGCAAGGGCGGCGAGCGCGTTAAGGAATTTCAGCAATTGGGGACCTCCGATCAAGTCTTCGGCCGCCCGCGCACGGGATACGTCGCACACACGATTCTAACCGATGCGGCCCTGATGATGCGGGCGACGGGAAGGGTGGCGCGAGCGGAGCTAGACGAAATGCGACCCATGGGAGCGTTACAGAGAGCCGCAACGAGAGCGATGCCGCCCGTCGCAGGGGCCGCCCATAAGCGGGATCCATCGGCCGCGAGGCCGATTGCTACGCCCTCGCGCAAGCGACCGAGCTAGAAATCAATCGTCCCGGCGACGTTCTCAACGTTCTTCCTATAGGCTGCCCGGGAGGCCTCTTCACGCGCTCGGCGCCGCCTTCTGCTTATATGCTGGGGTGCAGACAATAAGGACATAGTCCGACGACCTGACCGACTGCTCCATGAACTGAGGCAACCTGTCGCCGAGCTCAAGGTCATATTGATCCACAATTGCCTCGATACCATCGGCTAACAGACGGTCTGCCAGCGCCTTTACCCGTGCACGATGTTCTTCGCTCTCCCATGCGTAGGATATGAACGCCTTCGCCACTTCAGCCCCCAATCGCAGGTTCAGAGCGCAAGCCTAAAGCCGCTCGTAGGCCCTCTTCACAAGCTCGCCCATAAGCTGCCTTCGCTTGCTGATGAACTCCTCGTAATCGAGGTCCTCGAACCCAACGGGCAGGGCGTGCTCCTCGCAGTTACGGCGATACTCGTCCTCTCCCAGCGCGTCGCGATACCTACGAACGTACTCATTCGGGGCATCATCCGAGATGTAGATGTTGTTCTGGTAGTCCACGAGGGTAAAGTTGCCTCGGTTGCTCCGCTGCGAGAGGTAGCCCTTGGACTTAAGGTAGTTGTCCGGGAACAGGTGGTGCTTGTCCAACGCCTTCTTTGAGCCCGATGAGCCCGTAAGAAGGAGCTGGGACAACGGAGCCGTGCTGAACAGCGCCTTGGCACCGAGCACAACCTGAGCCGCGACGAAGCCCCACCAGGTCGGACCCGTCGCCTCGTTTGCATCGAGGGAGCTGGGCAGCGAAATGGAGAAATAATCGTCCGTCATGATGGCGGCAAGCCTACGGTCGAAGTACGCCTGGAACTCGTCGGCAGTATCAAGGCGCGAGACGTCGTTAAGCTGCTGCTCAAACTCGGATTCGAAGGACCCCACATAGAGCCCCGTTATGGCTGCGGCGAAATACCAGCGCCGCACGAGCCCGCGCACAGCCAGTGGCTCCATGTCGAACTCATAGCGCCCGATAAGGTAGAACGCATAGCAGAACATAAGCGCGTTGCCCGACCCCACCTGGTCGGAGCAGACGTAGCCCGCCTCCGCCAGCGTGTTGATGAAGGCGTGCCAGTTGTTCAGATCAAGCACGAGATCGAGGGCGCGACCGAACGTGGCAAAGTTCTCGGCCCTCGTCTCGGGCGTCGTTTCCTTTGTCTTGAGATCTCGACCGCGAAGAATCTGGTAGGCATAACGCAGGCGACCCCTCTTGAACCCCACGCCCACCGTGGCGCGAATGATATGCGTCGGCGAGACGGTCATGAGCGGGTTGTACGAGGTGCCCTTTGCGGGCGCATGGCTCATGGCGCAGAACTCCTCTATGCGCTCCCTCATGGCAGGTTCGTAGACCGAAAGCAGGGTCATGATGAAGTCATCCTGCTTAAGCGCCTGCCCTTGCGAGTTCACACGTACAAAGATGTCCGATACGGTCTCCTCGTCAGCCGATTCGGAAATCTCCAGCGTCGGCAGAAGATAACGCTCAAGCCCGAGCAATGCGTTGAGCCCACTCTCGACGGCATCCTCGCCACCATCGTCGAGTTCGGGTTCGCCCTTTTTGGCATTCGCCTCGTTAAGGCGCTTGATGAACGCCCTGCGATAGGCGCTCAGCTTGTTGTCGTGGTTCGCCGCGAAGGCCTCGGATACGTCCGGCACATAGCGCGAATCCCTCTCGGTCGAGGCGTCAGCATTCTTGAATGAGCGTGCAATGGGGTCGTAGGCGATTCTCACCGTACGCTCCCTGAAGTTCTTGTCTCGCACGGACACGCCGTACAGGGAGCTCAGAAGGGCAGTGAGTCTCTGCTGTCCGTCGATGACAAGGGACTTGGGGACGGCATACACCTTTTGGTTCGAGCCTATGGCAGACCTCTTGCCCGCGTTGTCGTTCGGAGAGTCTCACAGCATCACATAGCCAATAGGGTATCCGCGGAGCATGGAATCAAGCAGGTCTCGGACCTTTTCGTTGCCCCACACGAAGGGTCGTTGCAGGTCGGGCAGACCAATCTTGCCCGTCTGAACGTCCTTCAGGATGTTACCAACCTCCAGTGATATGGGGTTATAGATGGAGTTAGGCATTGGCGGTATTCCTATCTCTACATTTGTATAGCTCGTCGCTCAATTCTTGATTTCTGTCGATGAAGGAGCAGAGCAGTTCACGGTCAATCTGATATTGATAGTTTGGGCGTTCTTCGTCCTTAGCCTTAACCTTCGTTCGGAGCTCCTGTCGCCCATCATGCGTCACCGGAAAACTGTGAATGATTCTGTTCCTCTCATTTCCAAGGTCACAGAGCAGTTCCAGGATTCTTACGTCCTCTTCGTTCACAAGCCATTTCTTTCCTTCGTCCTTGAGCTGCCCCGTCATCATGTCGGTAAGCCCATACCAATCGGGAGCCCCGGCATGCATAAGATTCTCCACAAAGAAGGAGACGTTCGAGTTGAATACGTATACCGCCTCCCCAAGAAGGGTCAGGTATTCCTCGTCAGGCAAGGAGAAACGCGTGGGGTGGATCATTCGCTATCACCAACCTTCTTGGCGTACAGGTTGAAGAGATGGGCGACTATCTTCTCCTCGTCCCCACCGAAGTCGATGCCATAGGCGGCTTCGACGGCGGCGTCGAGCGCCTTGTGCGCTGCCATCAGCTCGGGGAAGAACGTCTCGTTCTTGGGATCGTACATGTCCGCGAGCGTCGCGCCTTCTTGGGCATCCCGAGCGTCGAGCACGGCTTGGGCGCAACGCTCGACTTCCTCGCGTTGGGATACCGTGGGCTCGCGCCAGACGAAGTTGTTGTAGACGATGCCACCTGAATAGCGATAGTCGGATTTGAGACGACCCGCCACCGTCCGCATCCATGCGTTATGGAACTGCGACTGGAGAATGCCAAAGTGATAGAGGGAGGCGTTAGGGATAAGGAACACCAGGTCACCGCAGAGCGTCTCTGGACCCACGAAACCCATAGGGATATAACGCCTACGCTCGGATGATACCTTGGGGACCACAATCGAGTTCCCCTTCGGCATATTTTCAACGTGAAAATGAGCTGGTCTGTCTGCGAGCTTTCGAGTTGGCACGCTTTTACTAGCCAAACGATATTCGCGAACAGCCTCGATGCGCTCACGACAGCGGGGAAGCTCCTTCAGCTCCGCAAAGGTAGCGTCTCCAAGATAGAGACACCAGCGGCTTTCACCATGCAGGAATTCCCTGGAACCAATCCACCTGTGAAAGTACGACTTGGCTCCTGGTTCTCTATTTAAGAAATCAGTCTTCTCCTCATCGGCGAACAGGTAGAAGCCGCCGTCAATGGGCTTGTTTCCAATTCCGATTTTGGGAACATCACAAATAGGCTTATTCCGATTCCAAATAAATGCGTCCGGAGCATCGGAAAGGTATGCATTGATGCTCTTCGCGGCTTTCTTAACTTCAGCCGTATCGGGCGTGTCGTGGACATACAGTCTCTTCTCGCAGTTCTCTCGCGAGAACCCGACGATGACACAGAACACGTGTGCCTTGTCCGCAGCCTCGTTGTCCCAACGAAACGTGTTGTGCGCGAAGTCGATGTGGATACCCAGGTCGTGCAGGGGTTTCCAGAGGTTGGCGACCTGCTCGCCCTGACATATCGAGTTGGTCGAGACCAGGGCGCAGCGCGTGCGCTTCCCTTGCGTGAACCTCGCGGCCTTCATGTACCAGGCCCCGCAGTAGTCGATGTTGCCCGCGTTCTTCGCGCCGTCGAAGACCTCAAGGAGTTCGGCCTTCTGCTCCTTGGACTGGTTGCGGGCCCCAAGGAAAGGCGGATTGCCCACGAGGTACGTAAGGTCATCGGGGAACACCTCGGACCAATCGGTCTTGAGGGCGTTGCCCTCATGGAGGTTGCTGAGGCTCCTGAGCGGCAGGAAGTCGAAGTCATAACCGACGTATATCTCCTGCGTCTTTCGGAGCATCTGCTCCTCGGTGATCCAAAGGGCGGTCTTGGCGACCGAGACGGCGAAGTCGTTAATCTCGATGCCGTACAGTTGATCGAGAGAAACGCGGACGGGGCTATCCTGCGCAATGACGAGGGACGTCTGCCCCGCGTTGCCGGTCTCCTCGCTGAGCTCGTCCTCGATGATTCGGTTCTCGATGGTGCGCAGCTGCCGGTACGCCTCGGTAAGGAAGTTGCCCGAGCCGCATGCCGGGTCGCCGATGGTGATGGAGGCCACCTTGTCGTGCAGCCTCGCCAGGGCCTGCTTGCGCTTGGCAGCCGTCCTCTCGCCCTCGGCCTCGTGCAGCTCATCCCACAGCTCGTCGAGGAAGAGCGGCCTGAGGCAGCGCTCGATATTCTCGACGCTCGTGTAGTGCATGCCCCCGGCATGGCGCGTCTCGGGGTTCAGCGTGCCCTCGAACACGCCGCCGAAGATGACGCCCGAGATCTCGCGCCAGTCGAAGTCCTGGGACGCGTCGGTGATGGCTTCGAGGATCTCCGGGGTCATCTGCGGGACGATGATGGAGGAGTCGGCGAACAGACCGCCGTTCACGTAGGGGAAGGCCGCGAGGTCCTCGTCCATGTACTCGTCCCGCTTGTCCAGGGGCGTGTCGATCGCCTCGAACAGGTCCACCAGCTTGCGGCGGAGCTTGGCAGGGTCACCCTCGCAGTACCTACCGAACGCCTGGTGCGATTGCAGGAGGTCGGCGTCCTCGGCGTAGAGCAGGAAGATGATTCGGGTGATGAGCACGTTGAGCGAGCGCTGCTCCTCCTGTGCGCGCTCGTCCTTCTCCTCAATGTGGTGGTACTGCTTGGCGAGGGCATCGTAGAGCCTGGAGACGTAGGCCCCGGCCTCGATGGAGAGCTGCTGCTCCTTGTGCAGGCGGCTCGTCTCGTTGGAGGTCAGGAAGGACAGGAGATACAGGCTGTCCTGGAGCTCTTCGAGGGAGAACTCCTGCACGGTGTCCTCGGGCCGCTCGTTGTCGAGGTCGTAGAGGCGGAAGGTCCCGAAGTTGCACGTCATCACCCAGCGGGGGCGCTCAGAGTACGGCAGGTGCCGCGCGTACCACATGGCCTGCTGAAGCGGCGTCTCCATGCCGCCGTTCCTGGGTTCGGGCTTGTCGAGGTCGATGCCCCACGACTTCTGCTCGCAGAGGAAGTTGTGGTCGGAGACGAACACGTCGATGCGACGGCCTCTCACCTTCCGCTCGAAGTCAACGAAGCTGTCTATGGTGTTGGACGGGATGCCCAGGACGTTGATGAGCAGGTCGACCCAGAACTTCTGCGTATCCTGCTGCTCGTTGTTGGAGCCTGCGGGGATGGCACCGAGGCGCTTCTTCCACCGTTTGACGAACTCCTTTGCCTCTTTCTTGCTGGCAGGCATACCGGACCTCCTGCGTCGTCATCTCTTTCGAACAATTTTAAGGGGTAAGGGTGGTACCGCGGACGGAAGGGCGAGTCTTCAACGGTCCCCGGTGTCGGAGGGTCCCGAGTAAAATCCGGAGACGCCGGGGACTGTTAGAAACTCGCCCATCTCACAGCAACGTTAACCTAGGTTTTCAACGCTTTGCATAGCCGAAGGGCCCCACATCCAGCCCGTAGGCTGTGGGAAGGGTTGAAAACCGGCCCCGAGGACAAAATATGGAGTTGAGATGATTTCACCATAGAAAGACTTTCATCCCTAGCTCACCCCTCAATCGAGTTTTGCCCCTATTCATACAAAAACAGGCCAGACGATTTACACCGTCTGACCTGCGATTTTCCTGGTGCCCCCGGGCGGATTCGAACCGTCGACACCCGCTTTAGGAGAGCGGTGCTCTATCCCCTGAGCTACGGAGGCATGTTGTACTAGTGTAGCAGATTTACACCGTTGTAATGCAGCGTATAGCCACTCTTCGAAGTTGCGGTGGAACAGTCCTCTGGAAAGTGCGTCCCACTATCCAGGCAAATTCTGGGTCAGACTTTCCCAATGGGACCTCGCTGGGAAACTGTGTCCCAGAATTTCGGCTCGAAACGGGATACGGTTTCCCAAACGACCCCGTTCCGGAAACTACATCCCAGAATCGGCGCTCGAACTGGGATGCACTTTCCCGATCGAGCCCAATGGGAAACTGGGTCACACTTTGAGGGAAGCGCTCTTTAACGCCTAGTTGCCTCTGTGGAAGAGGCCTTTGATGACGGAGGGGATGCTCTTGGCGCCCTTGGCGGTCACATCGATAAAGTCGGGCGAACGCACGAGCTTATCCTCGTCGACGTACTTGCGGACCGCGCGAAGCGTCTCTTTGTCGTCGCGCGTCGAAAACGTAAAGTGACCGTTGTCCTTGG
>URTB01000046.1 GCA_900550595.1 uncultured Collinsella sp. | reverse complement strand
GGCATCGCAGTGGAGCCGACACTCGCGCCACCTGCCGCGCCCGCCCCAGTCCCGGCGCCGCCAACGCCCGAAGCCGCCCGCACGGCCTCCGTGCGCTTCAGCGCCACGCGGATCCGTGCGAACAGCTCCTCGATCGCAAACGGCTTGGTCAGGTAATCGTCGGCGCCGGCATCGAGCCCGGCCACCTTGTCCATCACGGCATCGCGCGCGGTGACCATAATCACCGGCACATCCTTGTGCTTGCGGACACGCCGCAAGACCTCCATGCCGTTGAGCTGCGGCAACAGCACATCGAGCAGAATCAAATCGTAGTCGCGCTCCAGTGCCAGGTCCACGGCGGTGCGGCCGTCGGCGGCATGTTCCACCTGGTAGCCCTCGTGCTCCAGCTCGAGCGTCACAAAGCGGGCGATTTTCTCCTCGTCCTCTACGATCAGGATCCGTGCCATGCGTGCCCCCGTCTGCGATTACTTGTCGTCGTTCAGATTTTGCTTGATGTCGTCCGCGGCGTTGGCGGCGTGATTCATAAGGTTGTTGATGTTGCCGGGTACGTCGCCGTCGCTGTCGATGCGGTAGCGCATGCCAAAGAACAGGCCAATCAGCATCAGCCATATCGTGGCGCCCCAGGCAAATAGCGCGACGATGGGGATCAGGATGGGGATGTTGAGGATGATTGCATCGCGGCGCGTGGCGATAAACTTGGTGTCCAGGCTCAGGCGGAAGAGCTTTTTGAGGTACTCCCAAACGCTGTCCATCTTCTTGGAGAAGTCGGTTTTTTCGCTCGACTTCTCGTAGGCGGCCTGCGCGGCGACCATCTCGGCCGAGGGCTCATCGACTGGCGCGGACTCGGTGGCG
Organism: uncultured Collinsella sp.; assembly: GCA_900550595.1. Lineage (GTDB taxonomy): Bacteria > Actinomycetota > Coriobacteriia > Coriobacteriales > Coriobacteriaceae > Collinsella. The sequence continues at coordinate 7,976 of URTB01000046.1, read as the reverse complement.
GCGTGCGCCGACGTGGTCTGCGTCTTGCCCTGCGACTCGAGCCAAATGATGGCATCCAAAACGTTGCCGTTGGCAGCGTCGAGCGCCGCCTTGGCGTCGGTGTAGCTCACGTTGCACTTGGTGCGGATGGTTTCAACTTTTTCGAGGTCGTCCATGACCTGTCCTTTCGTTCGATGGGCGCGACGCCGGGCGATCTGCCCGGGCGCGAGCGTTGCGTTCGGCGGTCTGCGTTGCCCCGCCCCGCCCTTGGTCGAACTCTATAGTGCAGGTTATAGATTAAGCGATTCTTGAGCCAAGATTAATGTTGGATGAGTTTTTGGGTGGCAATGGGAAAGGGAGAGGTTTCCTTCTGGGTAGCTAGCAGCGAGGTCTAATACATTTCCGAGAAGTGAACGAGCTAAATCGGACCCCCGAAGCATCGACACTTTAGAGGTGCCGTTTCCTGCGGTTTCGGTGCTGGAATCCTGCGATTTTGCCGACGAAAAATGTGGATGCTTCAGGGGTCCTAAAACAGACGTTTACTTCGCGGAAAAGTATTAGACCTCGATAGCGGGGGATGGGGTGCCGGTGCAAAACGGCGTTGAGGGTTGGTCGAGCAGGTGGTTTTCAGGCGACTGGGACATGGCGGGCGGTCGATCACCTATACTGGTTGGGCTCAACTGGAGAGGTGATGGCTAGTTATGAAATCAATCAATGTTGCAGCAGCGATTATTCAGAAGGACGGGAAAATCCTGAGCTGCCAGCGCGGCTATGGCGAGTTTAAAGACGGCTGGGAGTTTCCGGGCGGCAAGCTCGAGCCGGGCGAGACCGGCGAGCAGGCAATCGTACGCGAAATTCAAGAAGAGCTCGAGGTCACGATCGGTAACCTCGACTATCTTTGCACGGTCGAGCATGATTACGAGACGTTCCACCTGTCGATGCAGTGCTATCTAGCTAACATCCTTTCCGGGGAGTTCAAAGAGCACGCTCACGAGGATATGAAATGGCTTGATACCAATAACCTGTGGAATGTCGATTGGCTTCCGGCAGACATTAAAGTCGTTAAGGAGCTCGAAAAGAAACTCGGGCTTATGTAAGAAAGGAACGGGCGCCACATGGCGGCCCGCTCCTTTTTGTTACTCGGCCTCGCTCAAATCGCTGAGCATAAACTCGTAAATGTCCTGCCTCACGGGCGCATTGAGCTCATATTCGATTTCGACGGCGTTGTCGCCGCTCTTAGTTTTAATGGCTTCGAACTTGCCGGTCGGATGCATTTCGCCTAAGAAATAGAACTCCTTACCACCCTTATCGTCCTTGTTCTTACGCATAAACAAATACGTCTTCAGACTGTTTCCTGGCCATGCCCGCAGACGCTGAATCTCGGGAGAGTTAAGCGTACGGTTGCCCTTCGAGATTGCGATGAGCTTACTCGGCGAAACAAAGCGGTCTTCATACTGAATTGACTCACTAATGTCGGGTGCCTTGTCATAGTTAATAAATACGGGGAATGTATTGGTCTTCTCGTCGTAGAAATAGCCGCCAAGATTTTGGCCGTTGATGTTCTTTTCCCAGTTCATCAAGCGGCAAACCTCTTCGTACGTGTACTTGGCGTTGAGAACGAAATTTGTGTTTTCGTACGTCTCGGCATAGTCGAGTCGGTTGCGCGCAATGACAAAATCCAGCACCTCGAGAATCTGACGCTTGAACTCTGCGTTGCGCAGGGCGGTCGCGAACGCTTCGGTCAGACGAGGTCCGGTTCCATCGTCAATAAGCAGGGAAACGAAATCCTTAGGAGTGGCAAAGTCGCCCTTAAGGACTGCGATTGCCGACCTAACGGCGCTGTCCTTAAGCTGTGCGCGGTAGTTTCTAAGCGCAGCCTCGCGCATATGCCGGTAGCCCTCGTGTCCGGCTTCGACGAGCGTTTGAAGCAAATAGAGGTCTTCGAATCGCTTGCCCGCGGCAAGTTTTTGAGAAATAAATTTGAGAATCTTGGTCTGATCAGAGGTAAATTGAACCGTGTAGTCCGGCTCGTATTTGGAAAGAAATGCGTGATAGGACCCCAGGCCGCTATTCTTGAAGATAAGCAGCGGATCGATGGAGCCGTTACGATCAAATTCGAGCAGCGAGGGAATCTTGCCGAGTTTTTGGCGCAAGTCGAGATATTCGTTTTTCAATAACCTGACGGAGGTGAAATCGCCGCCGTCGATGGCCTTGTAAATGCGTGCCTCGGAAATACGATCGAAGCTCACGGTCGAGCATCCGGGTATCGCCGAATCGCCCTCTTGGACGAGACGACGCAGGCGATCTTTGTTGTACGTCTTGTCACCCGAAAGCGCGATTGGCACCAAGAAGTTGCTCTGGTAGTTGCCAATAAAGTCAAGCACCAGTGCGTATTCCTTGCCATCATTCAGGCGCAAACCTCGTCCGAGCTGTTGAATAAAGATGATTGCGGAGTCGGTGCGTCGAAGCATGATGATCTGATTGAGCGAGGGGATGTCGACGCCTTCGTTCATGATATCGACCGAGAAGATGTACTCGAGCTCGCCGGCTTCAAGCCGGCTGATAACGGCATCGCGGACTTCATCGGGATCTTGACCGCTAATCGCAACAGTTCGATATCCGAGAGCGTTGAATTTGTGTGACAGTTCTTTGGCCTCGGCGTTTCGATTGCAGAAAATTAAGCCCCTGCGGTTGCTTTTGGTGACGCTATATTCTTCGATCTTCTCGGTGATATGACGCACGCGCTCGTCGGATGTTAGGCGTCCGAACAAGGCGGTATCTTCGACCGTTTCGTCGTCAATTTCCAGATCGTGAATGCCAAAATAATGGAAGGGGGCTAGCATCTCCTCGGCCAAAGCGTCCTGCAGCGTGATCTGGAACGCGATGACGTGATTGAAAAGGGCAAAGACGTCATAGCCGTCGGTGCGATTGGGTGTAGCGGTCATGCCCAGATAAAACCGAGGCGTAAAGTGCGACATGATGGATTGGTAGCCCTGAGATCCCGTGCGGTGGGCCTCGTCGATGACGATGTAGTCGAACTCATCGGAGCGGAAATCGCTCAGATGTTTGGCGACCGAAGAACACATGACAAACACGCAGGTAGCATTGCTTATATTCTTGCCAGTTTGATAGGTGTCGAACGTATAGGTACTACCTAAGAGGCGTTCGTAGCTTGCGCGGGAGGCGTCGATAATGCGCCGACGGTGCGCAAGAAAGAGGACGCGCCGGGGTTTAGTTGCGAGCACGTCGAACGCCGAAAGGAAGGTCTTGCCGGTGCCGGTTGCCGAGACCAGCAGGGCGCGGGTCTCGTCCTTGCGGTGGATTGCACCGAGCGCCTCAAGGGCGCGCTGCTGCATTTTATTGGGCTTGATTTCTTCGAGGTCGTTCGTGGCTGGGCTAACAGTTGCCCGGAACGTCGGTTTCGATTTAGGCTTTGACGGACGTGCCGAGCGATACGCGGCGTAGTTCTCAATCCATTCTCGCGAAAGCGTAATGGTTGAGGTATCGTTCCACAACGAATTGAACTCGCCCCTCAGTTCGTTGAGTAGGCGGCTGTTCTCGACAGTCTGGTACAGCACATTCCATTCTTTATTGCAGGTGAGAGCGGTCTGCGTCATGTTGGAGCTGCCGACGATGACCGTGCTGGTTTCGCCCCTATCAAAAATGTATCCCTTGGCATGCAGATTACCCTGGAATACGCGAACTTCCATGTTGTCGTATTCCAGGAGCTTGCGAAAGGCATCGGGTGAGTTGAAGTTGAGATAGGTGGACGTGAGCAGCCTGCCCTTAATGCCACGCTGCTTGAGCTCCTGGAACGTCTCGACCAGGATTTGAAGGCCGCCGTCTGCAACAAACGCTACGCAAAAGTCAAAAGAGCCGCAGGTTGAGAGCTGCTCCTTCATAACGGATAGTAGTGTTCCGCCTGTCGCCTTCGAGTTGGCGATGAGCTTGGGTGAATCGTTCTCGCGTGCAAGCGAGTCGAATTCAATATCAATCTGCTGCTGCGTAGTCATCCCGGCCAAACCTTTCGAAAGACTATGTTGGCGCCAGGATAACAGATCGATCGTTCGTGTTTTGGGCGGCTTTTCTTTCCGGTCTCGTTTTATAGGTGGTTGGGAGGAGACGTACTCTCAATAGCAAGCGACTTCCACGGCCCAGTGTCGTCCGTTGTCTGCGCCTTGGCGTGGCCTCGCCTGAATCCGGTTGCAAATGACCCGGAGACGATTCTGCAAGTTTTTGTCACTTGTAAGAAAAACTTGCATAATTCGCAAGTTTTTGTCATGCTGTGAGAAAAACTTGCAGATTGGGGCGAACGATGAACAGCCGGATGGTCCCTAGAAATCGATATCTCGAAAAATTGATTGCCTTTCGTGACGCGGATGTCATTAAGGTCGTGACGGGCATGCGTCGCTGCGGCAAGTCGACGCTTCTGGACATGATGCGCAATCATTTGGAGGATGGCGGCGTGCCATCCGAATGCCTATTAACCTTTAAAATGGAATCTTTCGAGCTGGAGGGTGTGCGCGATTGGCGAGAGCTCTATCGCTACGTTGGCGGCCTAATGCCTGCGGGCAAGAGGTGCTATCTCTTCTTCGACGAGCTTCAGGAGGTTGCCGGATGGGAGAAGACGATTAACGCACTTCGTGTCGACCGGGACTGCGATATATATGTTACGGGTTCGAATGCTTTTCTCCTCTCGTCAGAGATTGCGACCTTAATCTCGGGCAGGTATGTCGAGATTCGGATGCATCCGCTCGCTTTTTCGGAATATGTCGACTTTCTTGGTCCGACTGACGTCACGAATAGGCTTGCTGTTTTTGGCCGGGAGGATATTGTTGCACTCGACGATCTTCTTGACCGCTATCTGACGTTTGGAGGCCTGCCGTTCCTCGCTGCTTCAAAGCTGCCGGAGCAGGAAATGAAGGACTATATCTGGAGCACATACCAGACAATCGTCGGGCGCGATATTTTGGCTCGCGAAGCCCGTCGGGGTAGACGGTCGGTGACGAGCAGGAGTGTGCTCGACCGCGTCACTTCCTACTTGGCTGATAACATTTCAAACCCGATATCAATTAATAAGATCGTTGGAACGCTGGCAGAGAACGGGGCGAAATCCTCACACGGCGTCGTGGACACTTGTGTGTCCGCCCTTGAGGAGACCTATATCTTTTCGCACGCGCGCCGATTTGATATTAAGGGTCGGGACATTTTGAAGACCGGTGGCAAATTCTACATTGAGGATCTGGGACTTCGAGCTTTCTTGGATGGGTATCGCGGCAGCGACAGTGGGCGTGTTCTCGAAAATGCCATTTACAATCGCCTTGTCTATGACGGATACCAGGTCTTCACGGGTCATCTTCGAGATGCTGAAATCGACTTTGTTGCGATCGGCGACGGCTCGGATCGTAAGTTTATTCAGGTCACGGAGTCGATTGACGAGGAGGCGACGCGCAAGCGTGAATTGCGTCCATTTGAGCTCAGGTCGCTCGAGAAGATCACCGGCGGTTACGAGAAGATCATCATTGTTCGCCGGGGAAGCCATCCGACCGACATTGACGGCATCAAAATCGTTTCCGCAGTCGATTTCTTAATGGGTAGGCTTGGGGCTTAGAGCGTTTGGAGCGCGTCTGTTTCCTATGCCTAGCGACATTGCCGCAGCTCGTGACGCCGCCGGCTCCTTCCTTTCCGTCAAGCGGCGCCAACTCAGCTGATCCGTTGGGGACGGAGGAAAGCGGATCATTTTCGGTGCGCCGCAGGTGATACGAATCCTGCGGCGCGCTGTTTTTTGCGCGGGGGCTTTCAGCTGTGTCCGCACGACATGTGACACTTACCCTGTCGTCCTGCTCTGCCGCGGCGGCATGTACCTGAACAACGACCCTCTAAGGAGTTCGATATTGATGAGTGACAACACCAGGCATCTCGCAAAGAAGTGCGTCAAGGACGCGGGGCCGTGCTTCGCGTTGTGCCTTGCCGGCGCAGCGGTCGCGCTGCTGGCTGTTCTGGGGCCGTTCGACGTGCTCCGAAGTGTCAGCTCTCTGCACGTTTGCATGGCCCTTGCCGGCGCCATGATAACCGGCGGCGTGCTCGATCTGATTTTTTGGGTGCTTGACCCGTTTGGATGGAAAAATGAAGGGTAAGCCCTAAGGGATGGATGTCCCGCAGCAACAGGAGGTCCCCGTGGTCTGGTTTACCAGCGATGCTCACTTTGGGCACGAGAACATGCTACGGCTTAGCGATAGGCCTTGGTCGACTGTAGCGCAGATGAACGACGCCATGGTCGCCAACATTAACAGCAAGGTCGCTGCGGATGACGAGCTCTACATCTTGGGCGATTTCAGCTTTAAGATGACCGCCCAGGATGCCTACGAGCTGCGCAAAAGCATTGCATGTAAGCGCGTTCACCTACTGCCCGGCAACCACGACAAAGACTGGACGCAGCCTGCGGTAGCGGATGCTTTTATCGTCGAGCCGCCCATTTGCGTACTCAAGATCGACCGCCAAAAAATCGTGCTGAGCCACTATCCCATGGCCGACTGGCAGGGTATGTCGCACGGCAGCTGGCATTTGCACGGGCATATCCACAGCTGCTGCGGCGCGTACAACAAGTTCAACCTCAGACAGGGGCTGCTGCGCTATGACGTGGGCGTGGACGCTAACAGCTACGCCCCGGTAAGTCTGGATGAGCTCAGGTCGTGGTTTGCGCAGGTAGACGAGCCGGTGTGTTGCGTTAAATGGCCGTGGTGGGTCAACGCGACGGGTGACGAGCAGGTCGAGCACGATCTCGAAATCTACAAGAGGGAAGTGGTAATCCGATGACGGTCTATGTGACGGGCGATATTCATGGCGGCCTCGACATGCAAAAGCTGCGCGACTGGGACCTTGGGGATAGCCTGACGAGCGACGACTATCTGATTGTCGCGGGCGACTTTGGCTTTCCCTGGGATTTCTCTGCCGAGGAGTGTGTCGATATCGCTTGGCTGGAGTCGCGTCCCTATACCGTGCTGTTCGTCGACGGCAACCACGAGCGTTTCGATCACTGGGCGGAGCGCCCCATGGAGTTGTGGCACGGTGGGCTGACGCAGCGCCTGTCGGATACCTCTCCCATACGGCGCCTGACGCGCGGCGAGGTTTTTGAGCTCGACGGCTCAACGGTCTTTACTATGGGCGGCGCCACGAGCGTGGACAAGGAATACCGCATTCCGTATTCCAGCTGGTGGCCGCAGGAATTGCCGGACGAGCGCAACTTTGAGGAGGCACGGACAAAGCTCGACAGCGTGGGCTGGAAGGTCGACTACGTGGTCACCCACACCTGCTCTACGCGCATGCTTTCGCCCACGCTCTATCCGGCGCCCGGCTGGAATTGCCCCGCCGTTGATCGGCTTACGGCATTTTTCGATGAGCTGGAAGACCGCTTGGACTACAAACGCTGGTATTACGGGCATTTTCATCGGGATGCCAACCCGGCCGAGCGCCACACCGTGCTCTACGACTGTATCGTTCGCCTGGGCGACGAGCTCCAGCCCTGGGACGTCGTGTAGGGGCGCGGACGAATGAGCTTCGTGGCGAACCAAAACCGATTTGTTAAGGGATTTACTCCCAAGCCGGCTTGCGCTCGAGTAACGTTTTCGCAGCTTCAGGCGTGGGAGAGTCAAGTATTTCGCAGAACGCATCGAACCCCTCTGGCGAAAGATGGGTTGTTGATACTTTGGCAATGTCGCTATCGAGGTGCTCGTCAGGGTGGGCTGCCGTCTGTTGCATGCCTGTCCTTTCATCCATAACGATGTTCTCCCGGTGTGCGCGGATAACGTCCCAGCTAAAGTGCTCGACCAGCTGCTCGGCAGAGCGCGGCGTGGTGTCCGGCGCGATGCCCGTTTGCCCGGCGAGCCAGCCCAGCAGTGCCTCGGGCGTGCCAAAGCGGGCGCGTAGCTCGCCCAGGTCCAGATCGCGGTCGCGCTTGGAAAGGCGGCGGCCATCCGGTGACATGAGCAGCGGAATGT
>URTB01000045.1 GCA_900550595.1 uncultured Collinsella sp. | reverse complement strand
TGAACGTTGAACATAATGGTCAGGATCGAGGCGATGGAGGAACCGAGCATCATGATGGGCATGACGGGCCAGATGTTCTTGGTCATGAACGGAATGGCGCCCTCGGTGATGTGGGTGCAACCAAGGATGAGGTTGACGATACCGGCGTCGTGATCCTCCTGGCTGAAGTACTTCTTGCCGACAACGACGGCGAAGGTGGTGATCAGCGGCGGAACGATGCAAGCGGCGGAGACGGCAGCCATGAAGTTGGTGCCGAAGTTGTAGGTGTCGGTACCGACACCGGCGGCCAGGGCCTCGGTGAGCATAGCGGTACCGGTGACGTAAGCAGCCTTGTTGACCGGGCCGCCCATGTCAACGGCGCACATGCAGCCGATGGCAAGGCCCAGGACAATGGCGCCAGAGGCAGACAGACCCTTGAGGAAGTCCATCATGGCGGTGTTGATGGCAGCCATGGGGCCGGAGATGCCGAGCATGACCAGGCCGACGATGGCGGTCGAGAACAGCGGGTACAGGAAGATAGCCTTGAGGCCATCCAGATTCTTGGGCAGCTTGGAGAAGACCTTCTCGAGCAGCAGGATGACATAGCCAGCGAGGAAGCCGCCGACGATGCCGCCCAGGAAGCCGAAGCCCACGCCGGCGCCGCCGGCGTCGATCATGCCGGTCTCGGCGTTAACGGGCAGGCCCTGGATGGCGATCATACCGGCAACGAAGCCGGGGACGAGCGCCGGGCGCTTGCCGATGGACTCGGCGATGTAGGCGGAAAGCACGGGAACCATGAGGTTCATAGCAATGCCGCCGATGATCTTGAGCATAGCGGCAAAGCTGTTATAATCGGCAGCCGTCGAATCGAAGGACGTGATGCCCCACAGGAACGAAACGGCGGTCAGGACACCACCGGCGACGACGAAGACCAGCATGTGGCTGACGCCGTTCATAAGGTGCTTATAGATGATGTGGCCGACGGACTCCTTCTCCTCGACCTCGTCCTCGACATCGGCAGCGGCGGCAACCGAGCCGTCGCCCTTGGCGGCGAGAGCGCGGTCGATCAGCTTGCCGGCAGCCTCGACGGACAGGGCCTTGGAAACACCAACGGAAACCATGGGCTTACCGGCGAAACGCTCCGCCTGGACATCCTTGTCGGCTGCGACGACGACGGCCTTGGCGCCAGCGATCTCGCTCTTGGTGAGCTCGTTCTCGACACCGACCTGGCCATGGGTCTCAACCTTAATGGTCAGACCCAGCTCGGCAGCTGCCTTCTCCAGCGCCTCCTTCGCCATGAAGGTGTGCGCAATGCCGGTCGGGCAACCGGTGGCGGCGATGATGTCAAACTTAGCCATGTGTCCCTCCTTCTTGAGTACTGCGCCCGCAGGCGCTCCCCTACACGCGCTTCGATGCGCGTTTTTCCACACTTGAAAGATACCAACCCACCGCTTATATGAGAAGCAATGCAGCTCATTTCTCCGGTGAAAGGTTCTTTCATAACCGTAAACGGTCGATGAAAGTTTACCATCAACTATTGAAACGGCAAGGTGTATCTTGTAAATGAAAATGCCCCTATACTACGACATTACAAAGCAAGTCCGATTTTTATGCCAGCCAGGAGCCATCCCATGTCAGATAGCAGCAAGAGCGCACTCTCCCTTATTAGCACGCACAGGGGGTACAGCGAGTCCGAGCAGCGCATTGTCGACTATATCCTAGAGCATCAGTCCGAGGCACCGCGTCTGACAGCCGCCCAGCTCTCGCACGCTGCCGCAACCTCCGAGGCAACCGTCTCGCGCTTCTGCCGCAAACTGGGTTTTGGCAGTTTTCGCAGTTTTCAGTTTTCGCTGGCGCGCGATCTGGAGAGCCAGCGCAATGAAGGACTCACCGACGAGGTGTCGCTCGACAATATGGAGCAGAGCCTCAAGAATATTCTCGCTGCCAAGGTAAGCGAGCTCAATGCGACGATCGATGGCATTGATCACGACACGCTGGCAGCCGTCGTGCACGCGTTTAAGAACGCAGGGGCGATCGAATTTGCAGCCGTAGGCAACACCAACGCCGTCGCGCTCGACGCGACGTTTAAGTTTTCGCAGCTGGGCCTTCGCTGCATGGCAAGCACCATCAGCGAGACCTCGATTGGTTTCGCGCTCACGTTGCGCCCTGGCGATTGTATAGTGCTGATCTCGAACTCCGGCAAGTCGCGTCGACTGAATCGCATGGCTAAAGCGGCTCGCGGCTGTGGCGCCACCGTAGTCGTCATCAGCAGCGACAGCAAATCTCCGCTTGCTCGCCTGGCAGACTACACCTTTAATACCGTGAACCACGAGGCACTGCTCACCACTGGTGACTTTGCGTTCTCCAAGATGAGCGCCACGATGATCATCGAGGTTATCTACAACTTCCTGCTGCCCGAAATCGAGGACGCCCGAGAGCACATCAGCTTCTACGAGGAGCTCATCCAGCCGGATAAGGTCGTGGAGTAGACTTTATAGGGAGTCGTTAGTTGCTTATCGCATGAAACTATGCCGGTTTACTACGATGAAATCGGAATATTCGACCACATCGTGTTGTAAAAGAAAACCGCAGGCGTTCTACCTGCGGTTTTCTTTTTACAATTTTAGCTGTGCTCGAGCTATGCCGATTCATCGTAGTAAACCGGCATAGTTTTTGACGGTCGGGCCAGACAAGCAAGTGGCGGTGCAACAATTGCTGATATTTTGTCCCCGCCAACACTGTCAGCTCGTTCTAACCTCGAGCCTCTTCCAACATCTGCTTGGCATGTGCCAGGCTTGCCTCAGATTGATCGCCACTCAGCATACGGGCGATCTCTGCGATGCGGGCGTCCCCGGCCACCTCATCCAGATGCGTCTGGGGAACGTCGCCGGGCTCTTTGCTCACCACGTAGTGTTTGTCGGCCATGACAGCGACCTGCGCCAGGTGGGTTACGATAATCACCTGATGCGTAGCGGCGAGATCTGCCAGCACGCTCGCGAGGGCACGTGCTGTAGAGCCGCCGACACCGGCATCGACCTCGTCGAACACCAGCGTATCCACGCCGTCCGCGTTACCGAGGACAACCTTGCTCGCCAGCATAACGCGGCTCAGCTCGCCGCCCGACGCAATGCGGCGCAGGGGGCGCGGCGTCAATCCGGCACCGCTGCGATACAAAAGCTCATAGCTCGAAGGGCCCGCCGGCGTCCACTCGGCACGCGGAAGATCGCGCGACTCCCAAACGAGCTCGGCGCCGCCCATCTCCAGGCGCGCCATCTGACGGCCAACCTCGTGGCAAAAGCGAGGGGCTGCCGTATTCCGCGCGCGTTTAAGCGCCTTGGCAGCAGCAAAAAGCTCGCGTTCGGCGCTCCCAAGCGCCTCGCGCGCCTTCTTGATCTGCTCATCACCATCATCGACCAGAGAGAGCAGTTCTTGTGAGCGGTCGCGCATGGCAAAGACATCGTCCATGGTGGGCCCCCACTGACGCAGTAGGGCCTTAAGATCGGAATAGCGCTCGCGCATGCGAGCCAGCTCGCGCGGATCGAAGGCGACCCCATCGCGATAAGCGCGCAGCTCGTTAGCACAATCCTCGAGCGAGATGCAGGCATCCGAAAGCGAATCGGCAATGTCGCCCAGCTTTCGATCGACAGTAGCCATGCGAGAAAGCTCCGCCACGGCACTGTTCACGGCATCGAGCGCTCCCCCTTCGGCAGCAAGCGATGCATGGGCATCGTTGGCCGTGGCCACCAACACCTCGGCATGCTCGGAGCGCGGCAGCAGCTCCTCGAGCTCCTCGTACTCGCCTGGCTTGGGGTCGACCTCGGCGATGCGTTCCAGGGCGAAGCGTGCCTCCTCAACGCGACTCCCCTGCGCACGCGAGGTCTCTTCGACGCGACGGACCTCCTTGGCAGCCGCACGCGATGCCTTAAAGCAAGCACAGTAGTGCTCGAGCGCCTCGAGTGCCGGGCGCCCTGCCCAGGCATCGACCATGGCAACATGATGCGCCGGGTCGAGCAGGCGCTGGTGCTCGTGCTGACCGCAAAGATCCATCATCACGCCGACGCGCTCCGAAAGTTCGCGCACGCTGGCGATGCGGCCGTCAATTTTTACGCGGCTGCGGCCCTCGGCAGAAAGGCTGCGCTGCACGGTGACGCCCTCCGTGTCATGCGGGCCATCAAACAGGCGCGCCTCGACGCTGGCAAGTGCCTCGCCCTCGCGCACCGTCGACGAATCCGCGCGCTCGCCCAAAATGAGCTTGAGTGCCGAGAGCAGCGCGGTCTTACCGGCGCCGGTTTCTCCAGTCAGAACCGTTAGACCCGCGCTCGGAACCAACGTCGCCTCGCGAATGAGTGCAATGTTGGAAACCTGCAGCTCATCGATCATGGCGCACTCCGTAGAACACGCGGCTCACCGAGTTATAGAAACTCTCGGGACCATAATCCAGCAGCAGCACATCGCCGGGACCACGGCGCACAGCCACGCTCTCGACCGTGCCATCGCAGGTAATAAACTGTCCATCGATGGCGATCGCCGGAACGCTCGGGCGATCATCGGACATAAAAATCTCCACGACATCGCTCGGCGAGGTCAAAAAGGCGCGAGCCTGAATGGTATGCGGGGCGATGGGCACGCATACCATTCCCGTGTAATCGGGGCTGACGATAGGGCCGCCGGCGGAAAGCGCGTAGCCGGTGGAGCCGGTCGCCGTCGATACGACCACGCCGTCGCCGCGCAGGCGGTCGATATGATGGCCGGACACCGTGATATCGAACTCGACCATATCGGACAGGGGCCCGCGCGTAAGCGCCATATCGTTGAGAGCAAACGTGCGCACAACATCCTTCGTACCGTCTTCGCGAACCGAAACGATATCGGCGGCGATGGTGGCGCGGCGGCTCACATGGAGCTCGCCGGACAGGGCATCGCTCACGACCTGCAAAATGTCGCGCTCCTCGGGGCTCGCGGCCGTCAAAAAACCCAAATGACCATAGGAAAGACCCAAAATGGGAATCTCACGGTAGTTGAGAATGCGGGCGGCACGCAGCAGCGTGCCGTCGCCGCCGAGCGTAATAACCAAGTCGGCATCGTCAACATCGGGCGCGCTCTGAATCTTAGAGCGCTGGTCGGCAGCCCATGCGACCTCGTAACCTTGGCGCGAAAGCCAAAGCTCGAGCATCAGGCCGCTCTCGACCGCCTCTTGCTTGTAGTAATTGGGAACCAGAAAGACCTTCATAGCGTTGCAGCTTTCTCGCTCAAAACCGATACCTGGGATTGAAGCTCATCGTCGGTGCGTTCGCCGGGTGCAAACCTCGTGCCGTACAGGAAAAACTCAACGTTGCCCTTGGCGCCATGGATGGGCGACACGCACACATCGCGCGGAAACAGGCCCTTGGCGGCAAAGAGCTCAATCGCCGCCGTGAGCGTATCGCGACGGACGGCGGGGTCGGTCACGATACCGCCCTCGCCCACCAGCGCAGCCGGCGCCTCAAACTGTGGCTTCACGAGCGTGCAAAACGAACCCGAGGGCTTCAGGCACGCCAGCACGGCGTCGATGATATTTGCGATACTCGTAAACGACACATCGCACACGGCCAGGTCGATAGCGCCGCCGTAGCCGAGCTCGGGCAGCTGCGTCACGTTGGTGCGTTCATGGAGCGTCACGCGATCGTCTTGGCGCAGCGACCAATCAAACTGAGCGCGACCCACATCGACCGAAACGACTGTGGCGGCGCCGCGCTTGAGCAGGCAATCGGTAAAGCCGCCCGTGGAGCATCCCACATCGAGGCAGGCAAGCCCCGTGGGATCGATACAAAACGCATCGAGCGCGCCCTCGAGCTTGAGCCCGCCGCGCCCAACGTAGGGAATACGACCCTTGACGTGCAACGGCAGGCCCGGCGTCACCTTAAGGCCCGGCGAGGTCAAACGCTCGCCGCCACTCGAGACCAAGCCGGCCATAAGAGTGCGAAGGGCATCCGCGCGATCGGCGCAGATGCCCTGTGAAATCAGTTCGTCATCGAGACGCACACGTTTCATGAATGCCATCAACCATTCGTATCCGGAGACGCGGCCTGGCTATCCTGGGATTCGTTTGCCGCATCCTCATCGTATTCCTGCTCGAGCTTATCGGCCTCACGAGGCGTCAACTCAAACTTATCGACCATGTCGACCGCACGAGAGCCCAGCTCGATCGCCTCGTCAAACAAATCGAGCGAACGCTCCAGGGACGTATCCTTGGAGCGAACGGTCGCGATAATCTGGTCCAAGCGGTCCGAGATCTCGTCGAAGTTGCGGACGGAACCCTCTGGCATGGCTACTCCTTGACGGTACCGGTCTCGGCCTCGGCGACCTCGGCATCCTCGTCGAGAACGCCGGCCGCAGCCTGAGCGGCGGCAACCTTGGCGGCAGCCTCGGCGGCCTGGGCCTCCTCGCGGGCACGGTCATCGGCCAGTATCTCCTGATAGAGGTCCTCGCCCGGCAGCTCCTCGCTACGAGCGATCTTGCCCAGCACGCCGTTGACAAACGACGCGGACTGGTCGGTGCCATAGGCCTTGGCAAGCTCGACCGCCTCGTTGATCACGATGGCGTCCGAGACCTCCTCGTCGGTGAGGAAGCGCATCTCATAGACGGCAATACGCAGCAGATTGCGGTCGGCACCGGGCATACGCATAAGATCCCAGTTCTTGGCGACGGAGCGCAGGGCGCAGTCGATGCGGTCGATGTGCTCGTAGGCACCGCGGCACAGCTCCAGCGCGTAGGGATCGAGGGGACCCTTCGAGATCAGGAAATCGCCCTCGAGGACGCGCTCGAGCGGGCTGTCCGTGGCCTCGGCCTGGAACAGCAGCTGCAGCGCCTGACTGCGGGCAAGCGTACGCCCGCGATAAACCTTAAGGCTCAAAGGTTACTCCTTGGGGAAAACGAGGCCGTCGATGCAAACGTCAACGCGCTCGACCTCGACGCCCACCTGGGCGTCGATGGCGGCAACCACGGCGGCGCGAACGGCCTCGGCGAGTTTCTTGAACGGATAGCCAAAGAACACCACGACTCGCACGGTAAGCGCGAGCTTGTCGCCGATGACCTCGGCCTCGACCGCCGGCTCAGAAGCCGGGGCCTTAGACGAAAGCATCATGGAGACAAGGTTGGTGGCAAGGTCCTTGACGCCCACGGAGGCGATGCCCTCGACATCCGTGACGGCGCGCGAGACGATGGCGGTCAGAACATCGGGCGAAATGCCGATGCCGTCAATCTTGATTTCCTGGGGCATGAGTCCTCCTAGAAGAGTTGGTTGCTAGACGCGGGAGACGAACTTGCCGTCGCGGGTGTCAACCTTAATGACCTCGCCCTCGTTGAGGTACATGGGGACCTGGATGACAGCGCCGGTGTCGATGGTGGCCGGCTTGGTGGAACCCTGGACGGTATCGCCCTTGAAGCCCGGGTCGGTCTGGACGATGGTGGTCTCGATGAACATCGGCGGGGTCACGCCCATGAGCTCGTCGTCGGCGAAGAGCAGCTGGCAGGTGTCGTTCTCGCGCAGCCACTTGGCGTTCTCGCCCACCATATCCTCGGGAACGGGAACCTGCTCGTAGGACTCGTTGTCCATGAAGATGTAGTCGGCGCCGTCGTTGTAGAGGTACTGGAACTCACGGGTAGTGAGCATGACGCTCTCGAACTTGGTACCGGCGTTGCAGGTGTTCTCGACGACGCGGCCGCTCTTGATGTCGCGGGTCTTGTAGCGCACGAAAGCGCCGCCCTTACCCGGCTTGACATGCTGGAACTCGACGATGGTGTAGACCTTGTCCTTAATGCGGAGACCGAGGCCGTTCTTGAAGTCGGCGGTAGAGATAGTAGGCATAGCGACCTTTCTTGTTATTGGCGAGACGCACAAGCGTCCAAATTACATACGACCGAAATTATACACTTGCAGACGGCTCCTACGGCGTGCGCATAAAAAGAGAACGCGGGACGCCCGAATCGATCCGGACGCCCCGCCTCCAAAAACCCAAATGGATGGTTTAGCAATTGATAATATGCAGGTCATGCGGCGTCTTGGTGAAGGGCTCGTAGCCGTTCTCGGTGACGACGCCGTAGTCCTCCAGGCGCACGCCGCCCACGCCGGGCAGGTACACGCCGGGCTCCATGGTGATAACCGAGCCGACCTCGATGATGTTCTTGCTGCGGTTGAAGTTGGGCAGCTCGTGGATGTCGATGCCCACGCCGTGGCCCAGACCATGGTTGTAGTAATCGCCATAGCCGGCATCGCCGATGATCTTCTTGGAAAGCCTGAAGATATCGTTGCCCTCGACGCCCGGATGGATGGCGGCGACGCACTCCTCGTGCGTGCGGCGCACGAGCGCGTACAGGTCGAGCTGCTCCTGGGTGGGCTCGCCCATCACGACAGTGCGCGTCATGTCGGAGCGGTAGTCGCAGTAGCCCGCACCGTAATCCATGAGGACAAAGTCGCCCTTCTCGATCACGTGGTCGCTCGGGACGGCATGCGGATTGGCGGTGTTGGGACCGCTCGCGACGATGGAGCCAAAGGCCAGGCTGTCGGCGCCGTTGGCGAACATAAAGTTCTCGAGCTCGTTGCGGACCTGCTTCTCGGTCATGCCGGGCTTAATAAAGCCGAGCATATGCTGGAAGGCGGCATCGGTGATCGACTGTGCATGGCGCATGAGCTCGATCTCCTCGGCGTCCTTGATGGCGCGCATCTTGCGGATGTCGTCATGCATCAGCGGCAGCATGCAGGCGACGGAACGGTCCTCCAGGCCACGCTGAATGCCCTGGTAGAAGTTGATCTGCATGTCGTCCTCGACAGCGCAGACGCGGCACTTGTTGGCCGCAATCTTGCCGGCGACCCAACCGGGGATGGTGCCCTCGTCCATGTCGTAGACCCAGG
>URTB01000044.1 GCA_900550595.1 uncultured Collinsella sp. | reverse complement strand
CCGAAGGGCTCGATCTCGGTCGGGTGGTTGTGGGTCTCGTTCTTAAACAGGAACAACCAGTCCTGGTCCTCGCCGTCGACATCGACCTTCACCTTGACAGTGCAGGCGTTGATCTCCTCGGACTCGTCGACATCGGTCATGACGCCGGTCTTCTTAAGGTACTTGGCGCCGATGGTGCCCATGTCCATGAGGCAGACGGGCTTGGCGTCGCGACCGAGCTCATGGCGCATCTCCATGTAGCGGTCGAAGGCCTGCTGCACCACGGCGTCGTCGATCGTCACGTCATCTAGGACGGTGCCGAAGGTGGTGTGGCGGCAGTGGTCGGACCAGTAGGTGTCGATCACGCGGATCTCGGTGATGGTGGGGTCGCGGTCCTCATCGCGGAAGTACTGCTGGCAGAAGGCGATGTCCGCCTCGTCCATAGCAAGACCGCGATCGGCGATGAAGGCGGCAAGGCCGGCCTCATCGAGCTCGCGGAAGCCGTCGAGCACTTCGACGGGCTGGGGCTCGGGGGTCTCCATGTACAGCGTCTCGGGCAAGTCGAGCGAGGCGATGCGCGCCTCGACGGGGTTCACCACGTAGTGCTTGATGGCCTTGATGGCGGCTTCGTCCAGAGCGCCCGAGATCATATAGACCTTGGCGGAGCGCACGGCGGGGCGCTCGCCCTGGCTGATGAGCTGCACGCACTCGCTGGCGGAGTCGGCGCGCTGGTCAAACTGGCCAGGCAGGAATTCGACGGCAAAGACGGCGCCATCGCTTGCGGGGAGCTCGTCGTAGGTCACATCGACCTGGGGCTCGCTAAAGACGGTCGGCACGCAGGAGCGGAAAAGCTCCTCGTCGATGCCCTCGACGTCGTAGCGGTTGATGATCCTCAGGGCCTCGATGCCCTTGATGCCGAGAATCTCGGTCAGCTCGCCCTTGAGCTGCTGAGCCTCGACGTCGAACCCGGGTTTCTTCTCCACGTAGATACGAGAGACCATTGGTTCCTGCCTTCCTGATCGGTTGGGCGTACGGTACGGTATGCGGCAGCGGTCGGTTTGCGGGGTCTGCCCTGCGGTCGCCTTGAGCCACATGTTTGTAAACCTCACTATGATACGACAGCTCGCGGCGCGTTGAGGACGGCGAGGGTGCTACAGTGATGCGCAAACAAGAGAAAGGCATCACATGGCATTCGTTTCACTCGCCATCATCGCGCTCGTGGCCTTTGCAAGCCCCTTCATCGCCTCGGCGATTCCCGGAAAGCCCGTTCCCGAAACGGTCTTTTTGCTCGTGTTCGGCGCGGTGCTGGGACCCCATATGCTTGGCGTCATCCATGTAGATGCCGAGGTCTCGCTCGTGTCAGAGCTCGGTCTGGCATTTTTGTTCCTGCTTGCCGGCTTTGAGATCGATCCCAAGAACATCACGGGCGTCGAAGGCCGCTACGGTATGGCCACGTGGGCTGTCACATTTTGTATCGCCTGGCTTGCCGTGCGCTTTACCCCGTGGTTCTCGGTCAGCCATTTCGACGGTATCGCCGTGACGCTCGCCTTGACCTCGACGGCGCTTGGGGCGCTCATGCCCATCTTGCGCGAGCGGTTGCTTGCCGGAACGCGCGTCGGTGATTCGATTCTTGCCTATGGTACGTGGGGCGAGCTCGGCCCCGTGCTCGCCATGTCGGTACTGCTGTCTGCCCGTACGGGCATCGAGACGCTGCTGATCTTGGGCTTATTTGCCGCCGTGTGCGTGCTGCTTGCCGTGGTCCCCAGCCGCTCCAAACGCGTCGGCAGCCGCTTCTTTGCGTTTGTCGAGGAGCGCGCCGATACCACGTCGCAGACGTTCGTACGCCTGACAGTGCTTATTTTGGTCACGCTCGTGGCTTTCTCGGCCATCTTTAGCCTCGATATCGTATTGGGCGCTTTTGCCGCCGGCTTTGTCCTGCGCTATATCATCCCCGAGGGCAACCATACGCTTGAGACCAAGCTCGACGGCCTGGCCTACGGCTTTTTGATCCCGGTGTTCTTTACCGTGTCGGGCGCTAAGATCGACCTGACGGCCGTGGTGTCGCGCCCCGGGCTGCTCGTGGGCTTTATCTTGGCGCTGCTGATCATTCGTGCCGTGCCCATTCTCATCTCTATGAGCATTTGTCCCGTGACGCGCGATGTGTCGGCGTATGGCCGCATTACCGTGGCGCTCTACTGCACCACGGCGCTGCCGATCATCGTTGCCGTAACGAGCGTGGCCGTCAACGCGGGCGCGCTGTCGCAAGATATTGCGTCGGTCATGGTTGCCGCCGGTGCCATCACGGTGTTCTTGATGCCATTGCTCGCGCAGCTCTTCTACCGCGTGGTCGACGCCGCGCCGGTCGCCGCCGTGGCAGAAGTCGCCGAGCATCCATCCGATGCGCTCGACATCCTGCGTGCCCATCATGATTTGGCGAGCCTGCTCGCACGCGAGCACGAGCTACTGACCTCGCATGGTCATGGTCGCGTATTCGAGGGCCTGCCTACGCTCGATACGATTGCCGAGCGTCTTTCCGCCGAGGCGGCGAGCGGCCACATCGATGCCCGCATCGTGGACGCGGCGCATCTTCTTGCCGATAAGACCTATGGTGATGAGGTCGACCCGTCCGAGCTGACCCCGCGCGAGCGTCGCCGCCTGGAGCGCGCCAAGCTCGCCGTGCGCGAATACCGCCGCCGCATGTTGGAGCTCTATGCAAGAGAAGAAGCCGAGGACGACGACGGCAAGTAGTCGATACTCTCTCGGGGAAGCCGCGTCCCGCTTTGAAGGCTCGGAACGGGATGTGGTTTCCGAAACGGGGGCCGTTGGGAAACTGTGTCCCGGAATGGGCGCTCAGAGTGGGATGCAGTTTCCGCGAGAGATCCGTTGCGGAAACGGTATCCCAGAATCGGCGTTCAAAACGGGGCGCTCTTTCCGAAACATGGCCCTGAGGGAAGCTGCGTCCCGGTCTGAGTCGGAATTCCGGGACACAGCTTCCCTTTCAAACAGAAGAAGGCGCGCTGCCTGCAGTTGATGCAGACGGCGCGCCTTCTTTGTTGGACTATGTTGAGGCTGGGAGCTGAGGCTTGTGGTCCCTTAAGAGCGGGCGGCTCCGTCGACGGGGAGCACGGCGCCCGTGACGTAGGAGGACATGTCGCTCGCCAGGAAAACAAAGGCGTTGGCGACATCCTCGGGCTCGCCCATGCGACCCAGCGGAATGGTGGCGACGATGGGCTTAATAACCTCTTCAGGCAGGTTGGCGACCATGTCGGTTTTGGTTACACCGGGTGCTACGGCATTGACGCGAATGCCCATGGGGGCGAGCTCGCGCGAGAGCGACTGGACCATGCCGTTGACGGCAAACTTGGACGTTGGATAGCCGACGCCAGAGGGCTGGCCGTACTTGGCAACCATCGAGCTCGTGGTGGTGATGGTGCCGCCGTGGCCGGCCTCGGTCATGATCTTGGCGGCAGCTTGGTGGCCATTAAAGACGGCGACGACGTTAAGGTCCATGACCTTTGCGAACTCCTCGGCCGTGTAGTCCAAGAGGGGTGAACGCTGGGAGATACCGGCATTGTTGACGACCGTGTCCAAGCCGCCCATGTCGGCTGCAGCCTGGGTAAAGGCCTCGGTCACGGCTTCGAGTGAGGTGAGGTCGCAGGAGCGACCCCAGACCTTGGCGTCGGGATAGACGGCTGTCAGCTTCTCAACGGCCGCATCGGCGGTCTCCTGACGCGAGCCAAAGACGGTGACGGTGGCACCCTCCTCGATAAAGCGGCAGGCGATGGCATAGCCGATACCGCGCGTGCCTCCGGTGATGATTGCTTTCTTGCCCTCGAGCAACATGGTGCCTCCATTCTTCGGGGGTGGACGTACGCAGCACAGGATAGCGGCGGACAAAAGCAAACATGTCTGCTTATCGGTGAGCGGTATCCCTGGTTGACACCGAACGGTCAAATTGTTCAAACGCGGATCGCGTCAATGCGCCCCGAGCGTGCAAATAAAAGGGCTCCCGTCCAAGACCAGACGGGAGCCCTTCGAGCAAATGCGTTGTGGGGTGTAAACCGAACTAGTTGGCCATGACGCCTTCGGTCCAGGCCCCGACGTCCTCGATGCGCAGGACGTTGGCGACCTCGGCCACGCAGTCGACGCTGGCAAGCTCCGCGGCGGCAGCCTGGACGTCCTTCTCGAGTGCGCGGTGCGTCAGGAAGATGACCGAGCAGGCATCGCTGACACCCGACTTGCCGTCCTCGACTTGGTTGATGAGCGAGATCGAAATGTTGTGCTTGGCAAAGATGTCGACCGTCTCGGACAGGGCGCCCACGCGGTCGGCGACCTTCAGGCGCACATAGTACTTGGTCTGGAGCTTGTCCATGGGCTTAAAGGCGAGGTTGTGACCATAGGGCTCAATCTCGGGCAGCGGAGCCACGCCCCGGCTAATCTGCTCGGAGAGCGACAGGATATCGCCCACGACGGCGCTCGCGGTGGGGAAGGAGCCTGCGCCGGCACCGTAGAACATGGTCTCGCCCACGGCGTCGCCCACTACGTAAACAGCGTTCATGGCGCCGTTGACCTTGGCAAGCATGTGGTCTGCCGGGATGAGCGTGGGATGCACGCGAACATCGACGCCGGCGTCGGTGTTGCGGGCGATGCCGAGCAGCTTAATGGTGTAGCCGAGCTCGCGGGCCTGGGCGATGTCCTCGGCGCCGATGGTGCGGATACCCTGCTGGTACACATCATCGGTGGTCACGCGGGTGCCAAAGCCGATGGAGGCGAGGATCGCCGTCTTGCTGGCGGCATCGAAGCCGTCGACGTCGGCGGACGGGTCGGCCTCGGCATAGCCCTTGGCCTGTGCATCGGCGAGCACGTCGGCGTAATCGGCGCCCTCGGCGTCCATGCGCGACAGGATGTAGTTGGTGGTGCCGTTGAGGATGCCGGCGATGGTCAGGATCTTGTTGCCCACCAGATCGTGCTCAAGCGTGCTCACGATGGGGATGCCGCCGCCGCAGCTGGCCTCGCACTTAATCTGCACGCCGCACGCGCGTGCCTTCTTGGCAAGCGTCTCGACGTGACGGCCCAGCAGGGCCTTGTTGGCAGAGACGACGTGCTTGCCGTGCTCAAAGGCAGTGGTGAAGATCTCGGTTGCGGGATGCTCGCCGCCGATCAGCTCGACGACGATGTCGACGGCGGGGTCGGTGACGACATCGTGCCAGTCGCTCGTAAAGGCCTCGCGCTCAATGCCTGCTGCCTCGGCCTGCTCCCAGGCAAGCGCGCAGGCGCGGGTCAGCTTAAGGTCGATGCCGTAGGCTGCCAGGTACTCATCGTGGTGGCTCTTGATCAGACGGGCCACGCCGCCGCCGACGGTTCCCAGACCGATCAGACCGACGTTCACGGTGCGCAGGGGTTCGCTCATAGATAGCTCCTTCGTGCATCTTATGGATGGAATAACCGCTTAAAGGTTGAGTGCATTCTAGCGTGAACCGAGGGCGCGTGCTCGCCAGTTAACAGGAGTCGCACAAAACGGCACCCCCGAAACGCTGCGGAAACATTGGAAACACGCTCGCTACAAACGAACTTCCGTAACAAACTGTCAACGTTTGCACCATAAGGTTTGCCCTGTGCGACTGGGGCATGCAGGCGCTCGTCGGCCCCGTCACCACCGGTGCCGCCGTCGCCGTCTCGGGCGAGATCGCCGATGCCTTTGCCGAGCAGGCCAAGGCATCCAAGCTCGACATCGTCGATACCGAGACCTTTAAGGACGACTCCTCCACGAGCTTTATCAACCAGCCGACCAAGGTCATGCGCAAGATCAAGATCGAGGGCCTGACGGGTGAGCTGACGTGGAATGACGAGGGCCAGGTCGAAAAGCCCGCTACGGCCTATGTGATCCAGGACGGCAAGTACATCGCCGCCTAAGCGCGCATAAAGCGCGACCGGTGAGGCTGTTTTATTCAGGGCGGGGACGCTTGTAACAGAACGGAAACATTGCTTTTACACAATAAAGTGGCTTTACTGCATAAAGTAATAGAAATACGCAGAAATATGGATAAATGAACAAATCCAAAGAAAAGTCGAAATAACCGCCACTTTTCCTAACTAAAGCGTCTACTATTTTGCGAACGCCGAACACGGCGAAGGATGGCCTGTCGGGTAACCAAAACCCGACGAGATTTGAGAGGAGAGCCGCATGTCGAGCCTCACCGGTAAGTCATTGAACCCTGTTATGAATCGCAGGAGCGTTATCGCGAGCGCAGCAGGTCTGGGGGCGATGTCCATTCTAGCTGGCTGCTCCTCCAACGGCGGCGACAGCGGTTCCGCTTCGAGCGACGCTTCGTTTAAGATCGGCACCATCGGCCCGCTGACCGGTGCCGCCGCGTCTTACGGCAAGTCCGTTACCCAGGGCGTCGAGCTTGGCTGCAAGGACTTCTCCACCAAGGAGCTGCCGCTTGCCAGCAAGGCCGAGGACGACCAGGCCGACGGCGAGAAGGCCGTCAACGCCTTTAATACCCTGCTCGACTGGGGCATGCAGGCCCTCGTCGGCCCGACCACCACGGGTGCGTCGGTTGCCGTTGCCGCTGAGTGTGGTAACGACCCCAAGACGTTCATGATCACCCCGTCCGCGTCCTCCGAGGACGTCACTGACGGCAAGGATTGCGTCTTCCAGGTTTGCTTCACCGACCCCAACCAGGGCGTCAACGCTGCCAAGTTCCTGGCAGAGAAGTATGCGGATGAGAAGTTCGTGCTGTTCTACAACTCCGGCGACGCCTATTCTTCGGGTATCGCGGATTCCTTTAAGGCCCAGGCCGCTGAGTCCAAGCTCGAGATTGTCGACGAGGAGACCTTTAAGGACGATTCTGCTACGAGCTTTACCAACCAGCTGACCAAGGCCAAGCAGGCCGGCGCTACCATGATCTTCGCGCCGATCTACTACACGCCGGCGTCCGTCCTGCTCAAGAACGCCAAGGATATGGGCTACGACGTCAAGATGATGGGTTGCGACGGCATGGACGGCATCCTGGGCGTTGAGGGCTTCGACACCTCTCTTGCCGAGGGTCTGCTGCTCATGACCCCGTTCTCCGCCGACGACGAGAAGAACGCCGACTTCGTCAACGCTTACAAGGATAAGTACGGCGATACCCCCGACCAGTTTGCCGCCGACGCCTACGACGGCGTGCACGCGGTGGCCGAGGCCCTCAAGGAGGCCGGTCTTGGTGTCGACGCCGACCCGACCGAGGTCTCCGAGAAGCTGCCCAAGGCTATGCTCAAGATTACCGTTGACGGTCTGACCGGCAAGCTCACCTGGAACGATAAGGGCCAGGTCCAGAAGGAGCCCACTGCGTACGTCATCACCGACGGCAAGTACGTACAGGCATAATAGGCCGCCTTACATAGAGCGGTTTTGATCCCAAGCAGGGGAGGTTGTGGCCTTCCCTGCTTGCTTGGTATCTAGGGACGATGTAACGTCCCTGTTTCATACATCAACTGGAAACCTATTCGAAAGGGGGATGTGGAACATGACGGTCTTTATCCAATACCTGGTCAACGGCCTGTCCATGGGCAGCGTCTACGCCATCATCGCGTTGGGCTACACCATGGTCTACGGTATCGCCAAGATGCTGAACTTCGCTCACGGCGATGTCATCATGGTCGGTGCCTATGTCTCGTTCTGCGCCACGTCGTATCTCGGCCTCCCGGGCTGGGCATCTGTAGTTCTCTCTTGTGTGGTCTGCACGGTTCTCGGTGTCCTCATTGAGGGTCTGGCCTATAAGCCGCTGCGCCAAGCAGGTCCGCTGGCCGTTCTGATCACGGCTATCGGCGTGTCTTACTTCCTGCAGAACGCCGCGCAGCTTCTGTGGGGCGCCACACCCAAGAACTTCACTTCGCTCGTCACCTTTCCGGTGCCGGAGTTCTTGGCCAAGTTTAACGTAAGCGCCGTCTCGCTCGTCACCATCGTCGCCTGCTTGGTTATCATGGCCGGCCTGATGTTCTTTACGGGTAAGACCAAGATGGGCAAGGCCATGCGAGCCGTGTCCGAGGACAAGGCCGCTGCTCAGCTCATGGGCATCAACGTCAACCGCACCATCTCGATGACGTTCGCCATCGGCTCCGCCCTCGCCGCCATCGCCGGCGTACTCCTGTGCTCCTACTCGCCGGTGTTGCAGCCCACCACGGGTGCCATGCCTGGTATCAAGGCTTTCGACGCTGCCGTCTTCGGCGGCATCGGCTCCATTCCCGGTGCCTTTGTTGGCGGTATTCTTATCGGCATCATCGAGGCGATGGCACAGGCTTACATTTCCACGAGCCTTGCCAACTCCATCGTCTTTGGTGTTCTGATCATCGTCCTGCTCGTCAAGCCTGCCGGCCTCTTGGGCAAGTACGTCCCCGAGAAGGTGTAGGTGAGCGTTATGAAGTTTCTTAAAGACAAGCAGACGCGTCACGACTTTGTTACGTACGCCATGTGCCTTGTGGCGTTCGCCATCGTGTTCTTTATGCAGTCTAACCACATGATTCCGCGCATGATCGCCGGTCAGCTGGTCCCCATTACGGCCTATATCGTCATGGCCATTTCCCTCAACCTCGTCGTCGGTATCGCGGGCGACTTGTCGCTGGGCCACGCGGGCTTTATGAGCGTCGGCGCCTATACGGGCATCGTCACCGCCGTCGCGCTGGAGAGCGCCGTTCCCTCCGATCCGGTGCGCCTTATCATCAGTATCGTGGTCGGCGCCATCGCTGCCGCCATTCTGGGCTTCTTGATTGGCATCCCGGTCCTTCGTCTGAGCGGCGATTACCTGGCTATCGTGACGCTGGCCTTTGGCGAGATCATCAAAGAGATCGTCACCTGCCTCATTGTGGGTGTCGACTCCCGCGGCCTGCACGTGATCTTTAACATCACGGGCAACTCTACGATCG
>URTB01000043.1 GCA_900550595.1 uncultured Collinsella sp. | reverse complement strand
CCTCAACGGACATACATACTCCTTTAACCGTAGAAAAAAGCTGCGGAGCGGACAGGCCTTCACCGCAGCAAACCAATAGCCATTGTATGCCCAAAAGGAGGCCGCCGATAACACCCCTTCCGCTTAACGGCACTGCCAAATGATCCCTTGGGGACGGAGGAAAACGGATCACCGGGCCAAACCGACCCCCTCGGTGATCCGTTTTCCTCCGTCCCCAAGGGATCATCTAAAAAGGCCGCAGTCGGGAATCCCGGCTGCGGCCTTGTTGCACTTGTGAGGTCAACTTGCCCGTTAGATCAACTTAAAGCCCTTGCGCTTGCCCACGGAGAGGGTGTCGCCCAGCTTGAGGGCGCTGGGGTCGATGTTGTAGCTCTTGGGAGCCACGGCCTTGCCGTTGATCTTGACGCCGCCGCCGTCGATGTCGCGACGGGCCTGGCCGGCGCTGGCCGAAAGGCCCAGGTCCTTAAGCAGACCGGCGAGGTAGATTTGGCCCTCGTCGTTAACAGTCAGCTCAACATGCTTCTCGGGGAAGTCGGCGAGCTGGCCCTCCTTGAACACGCGGTCGAACTCGGCCTGAGCCTCGTCGCCGGCACCGGCGCCGTGGTAGGTGTCGCACAGGTCGCGGCCCAGAGCGCGCTTAAGCTCATAGGGATCGGCAGAGCCGTCGGCCAGAGCAGCATCGATCTTGTCGACCTCGGCCGGGGTGAGCGAGCTCGCAAGGCGGTAGTACTTGCCGATCATCTCGTCGGGGATGGACATGGTCTTGCCGAACATATCCTTGGGCGCGTCGGTCAGGCCGATGTAGTTACCGTAGGACTTGGACATCTTACGGACGCCATCGGTACCCTCGAGCAGCGGCATGGTGAGCGCAATCTGGGGCTCCATGCCCATCTTCTCCATGAGCTCACGGCCGGCGAGCAGGTTGAAGAGCTGGTCGGTGCCGCCCATCTCCACGTCGGCCTTGATCTGCACGGAGTCGAAAGCCTGCATCACGGGATACAGGAACTCATGCAGGGCGATCGGCGTCTGAGACTGGTAGCGCTTGGTAAAGTCGTCGCGCTCAAGAATACGGGCGACGGTGAACTTGGAGCACACCTGCAGCAGACCAGCCAGATCCATCGACAAGATCCAGTCACCGTTGTGCACGATGGTGGTCTTCTCGGGATCCAGGATCTTCATGGCCTGGCTCACGTAGGTCTCGGCATTGGCCTCGATCTGCTCCTGCGAAAGCTGCGGACGGGTGGAATTCTTGCCCGAAGGGTCGCCAATCAACGCGGTACCGTTGCCGATGATGAGGGTGACGTTGTGGCCCAGGTCCTGGAACTGACGCATCTTGCGCAGCGGCACGGCGTGGCCCAGGTGCAGGTCGGGGCTGGTGGGATCGACGCCGAGCTTGATGTTGAGGGGCTCGCCCTTCTCAAGCTTCTTGCGAAGGTCGGCCTCGGGAACGATCTGCGCGGCGCCCGAGGTGATGATACGCATTTGCTCGTCAACAGACAGCATTGGGTATCCTCCTTTTGCTATAGCACCCTCGCCGAAAACGGCGGTGCTGGAAGTCCATAAACTCTCTTATGATAACAAACTGACGCGACGCAGCATCTACGACAGGAAAATCCTCGTCCTGCCGCATGCGTCGATGGCAACTGGCAGACGCGTACCGTCACGCTCGACCAGATAGCGTATCTGCCGACGACGCAAGCAGTCGCGGCAACGGACCCGCCCCGTCGCATCGGTGGCGCAAACGCCCTCGGCGGTCAGCAGGCAGTGCTCGCACACCATGAGCTCGGGACGGTCGGCGTCGACCGGACCCAAGACGCCGGGTTCAGCAGCCAGCTCGGCGATACGCTCCCTGTCATTGCTGAGCAACTCGGCAGGCAAGTATACCCACCTCGCGCCAAGCCCGCGCAGCCAGGCAAGCGTGGCCCGATTGGCGCAGAACACCGGCGCCGCCACGTCAAACGTCGTGCCCAGCTCGCGGGCCATCGCCACCTGTCCCAGATTGCGGCAGACGACGCGCCCGGCACGTTGCATAAGCGCTCGAGTCCGCTCGGCGTCGCCTGCACGGCACACTTCGTCGAGCACCACCGTCGCATCGGACAGATCCCACTCATCGCGCGGATCCAAATCCATCAGCTCCCAGGCAAAGACCATACGAGCAAAAGCCTCATGCTTTGCCGGCTCCGCCGGTCCCGCCAACTCCGTCGGTACATCGCCATCTGCCAGAACGCCCTCAAACGGCAGCACCTCAACGGACTGCTCAGCAGGCGCGACTGCATCTGCCTCGACCCGCATGCGCTCCAACACCGTTGCCGTCTGCCCCAGCACGCCGGCACTGCGAATCAGATAGACCTCGCAGCCCGCGTCCACCTTGCGTTTGCAATGCACGACGATGCGCTCTCCCGCAGCGGCATCCACGGGGCAAGGCACCTGTGGCCAGCGCTTGGGCACATCGGGACGCGCGTCGGCACCCGGGTAAAATCGAATCTCGAGAGTATCGCCCGCCGCCACGGCGGCATCAAGCTCAACCGTCACCTCTTCGTGACCCACCGCCACCAAGTGGCCCACGCGCACACCCTGGTTGATCGCGCGCTCAAAGCTCATGAGCTCGGCGCCCGAACGACCCCGCAGATACGCATCGGTAAAGCCGCGGTTGAACGACCTTCCCAGCTCGCGCTCAAGCGCCGGCACCGCATCGGCATCCCATGTGCCGTCGCGCAGCATATCGAGCGCCCGACGCCACACCCTCACCACGTTAAAGACGTAGTCGGGATTCTTCATGCGGCCCTCGATCTTGAGCGATGCCACGCCGGCGGCAACAAGCTCGGGCAGATGCGCGATGCCCAGATAGTCACGCGGACAAAGCAGGCGATCCCCTTCGACAGCGACAACACTCTGCCCCGCCTCGTCCACC
This sequence comes from uncultured Collinsella sp., assembly GCA_900550595.1. Taxonomy (GTDB): domain Bacteria; phylum Actinomycetota; class Coriobacteriia; order Coriobacteriales; family Coriobacteriaceae; genus Collinsella. The sequence continues at coordinate 6,123 of URTB01000043.1, read as the reverse complement.
AAGTCATAGGATAGACGGCACGGTTGCGTGCAGTCGCCGCGCATCGCAGAGCGGCCACGTCGAAGGGCAGAGAACCCGCACGCACCCGAGTATCCAATGCAAATAGCGCCGTGACAGAACACCTCGATGGGCACGCCAGTAGCGCAAAGCGTCTCAATCTCTGCAACGCTCAGCTCGCGCGCAGTCGTCACGCGCTCAACGCCCAACTCCTTGGCAGCCAACTGCACGGCACCCTCGCTATGAGCGCCCGCCTGAGTGGACAGGTGAATCTCGACCCCCGAAATCGCCGCACGTAGCGCGCAAGCCAGCCCGGCATCGGCCACAATCAACGCATCGGCACCCAACGCGTGCGCATGCGCCCCCAACGCCACGGCGTCGGCAAGCTCATCATCGAACACGAATACGTTGAGCGTCACGTACACACGCACGCCATGGGCATGGGCCACGGCACAACCGCGCGCGAACTCATCATCGTTAAAGCCATGCGCGCTCACTCGAGCGTTGAATCCGTCCAGCCCCGCATAGATGGCATCGGCACCCGCCGCAATCGCCGCGAGCATCTGGTCGAGCCCGCCAGCAGGCGCCAGCAGTTCGGGCAGCGCCACTCCAGCCGCCGCCAACTCGCTTTCGCATTGTCCGCTCGGTTCCATCGGCCGAATCGCCATCGGTAAACTCCTCACCAAGGTATGCATTCACTCTGAAAAATGCCGTCATCCAGCATACACGAGGCCCCGCGTGCCTCGTTTGGTTTATCGTGTAATAACTTATGTCCATCCTGCCAGGCATAACACCTGCCGCCTGGCACGACATACCTGGAGGTCAATATATGGGTCCTCGCCAACGACAGGGGCGCAGTCGCTCTAAGACACATGCCCTTCCCATGATCTTGCTCTCGTTTTTGGGCTTTCTGCTTATCGCGGGCGTAGCGTTTGGCATCGGCATGATCGGCAACGTCAACCGCTGGCTGTCCGATCTGCCCGACTACACCGATGCCAACGCGTATCTGGTGAGCGAGCCCACCGACATCGTCGACTGCAACGGCAACACCATTGCGAGTTTCTACACGCAAAACCGCAAGTCCATCACCAAGGACCAAGTGTCCCCGTACGTGCTGCAGGGCACCGTTGACGTTGAGGACGAGCGCTTCTACGAGCACGGCGGCATCGACCTCTGGGGCATTGCACGCGCATCGGTGGCAACCCTCACCGGCGGCCACGAGGGCGCATCGACCATCACCCAGCAGCTGGTTCGCAACACCATCTTGCAGGAGGAACAATTCGACTCGACCATCGAGCGTAAGGTGCGCGAGGCCTATATCGCCATCAAGATGGAGGATATGTACTCCAAAGACGAGATCCTCATGATGTACCTCAACACCATCTACTACGGCCATGGAGCATATGGCATCGAGGCCGCCGCCGAGACCTATCTGTCCAAAACCGCCGCCGACCTCACCCTGAGCGAGGCCGCGCTGCTGATCGGCCTTCCCAACTCGCCCTCGCAGTACGACCCCACGGTTAATCCCGACTTGGCGCTGTCCCGCCGCAACAAGGTTCTGGACAACATGCTGCGTCTGGGCCACATCACGCAGGAAGAGCACGATGCCGCACAGGCTGAGCCCATCACGCTTAACGTGACCGAGATTTCGGGCAGTGGCGTCGATGTGTACTCTCAGCCCTACTTTGTCGCCTACGTTAAGCAGCTGCTTGAGCAGGAGTTCTCCACCGACGTGCTCTTTAAGGGCGGTCTGACCGTCAAGACCACCATCGACCCCACCATGCAGCAGGTGGCCGAGGAGGCCGTGCGCTCGCAGCTCGACACGCTTTCGCTCGACGGACTGGACATGGGCATGGTCGTCGTTGACCCCAAGACCGGCTACATCAAGTGCATGGTGGGCGGCTACGACTACAACGCCGACGAGAATCACGTGAACCACGCTACGGCAAAGCGCCCCGTGGGCTCCACGTTTAAGGCCTTTACGCTGGCAACTGCCATCCAAAACGGTATGAACCCCAACGTCACCCTCAACTGCAACTCGCCGCTCAAGGCCAAGGGCACCACGACCGAGGTGCAAAACTACGGCAACCAGAGCTATGGCAACATCACGCTTAAACAGGCAACGGCATACTCATCCAACACCGGCTACATTCAGGTGGCCGAAGCCATCGGCAATGACAAGATCATGTCGCTCGTCAAAAAGCTTGGCATCGATCCCGCCAAGGACAATATCGAGGACGTTCCCGTCATGACGCTCGGCACCGGGTCCATCTCACCGCTCGAGATGGCATCTGCCTACGCAACGTTTGCCAACGGTGGCTACTACCGTCAGCCCATCGCCATTACCGAGATCGACTCGCGTACCGGCTCGGTTCTGTACCAGCACACCGACAATCCCACGCAGGTGCTCACCGAAGGCGAGGCTGCCGCGGTTACCGATGTTCTATCCGGCGTCATGCAGGGCAGCGGCACGGGTGCCGCCGGCGCGCTGAACGTCAATCAGCCCTATGCCGGCAAGACGGGCACCACTGACAACACCACCAACCTGTGGTTCTGCGGCTTCACGCCGCAACTGACATGCGCCCTGTGGACCGGTTATTCCGCAGGCGAGATTCCCATCCAAAAGTACGGTTCAGACCTGCTGGGCGACAGCACCAACCTGCCCGTCTTTAAGAAGTTCATGAACACCGTTCTTGCGGGCACCGAGCGCGAGGAATTCTCGACCGGAACGGCTCCCACGTACAAGAACAATAACGTCTGGAAGTTCTACGGCACAAACAACAAAAAGAAAGACGAAGAGGATAAAGACGAGGGAAAAGAAGAGGAAGAGACCACGACCACCACAACGACAACGACAACGACAACCACTGAAACCCCGGGCGGCAACACCACCGGCGATAGCGGTACGACAGGTGGCGACGGTGGCACGGGTGGCGATGGCGGCACGGGTGGCGACGGTGGCACGCCGACGCCTACCCCCGATCCTACGCCCACGCCCGACCCCTCTACGGGCCAGTAGACGCAAGGCGGCATCTGACACCAAGGCGCCCGAGCAGCACGTACGCTGCTCGGGCGCTTCTTTATTTCGGCAGATGCCACAAGATGCCACGACGGCCCCGGCTGCAGGACCGATAGAGCAACGGGTGCCGGCATGCAAAAGGGCGCTGACCTTCGTCAACGCCCTCGGCAATTACCTATAGCAACAATCGGCACAGCAGCAGCGCCACGCATCCCCTACTTGTGAGAGTTACTCAGCTTGTTGATGAGCGCCTCAAGGCGTTCGCCGTCCTCGGCCGTCTGCGCAATGACTAAGATCGTGTCGTTGCCGGCAAGCGAGCCAAGCACGTCGGGCAGCTCCGCGGCATCGACCGCTGCGGCAATACCAGAAGCCGTACCGGGCTGTGCCTTGATCATAACCAGATTATCGGTGCGCAGTACGCCGGTAACCAACTCGGAAACCATGCGCTGCAGATGCAGGTCCTCGGCAAGGACATAGATGCCCTCGGGGAGCTTACGCAGTCCCATGTCCGCGATGTCGCGCGAAACGGTCGCCTGCGTGCAATCGAAACCCATGGCGCGGAGCTCGTCTACCAAAACGCGCTGCGTACGTACGTCCTTATTGCGAACAATATCTCTGATGGCATCCTGGCGCCCATTGCGTTTTTTGGCCATACAAAACCTCACTCCAAAAGATGGCGGAGACAATCACTTAGTGATTGAATAGTTTAGCGCTATTTGAGGGTTTTAGTGAATAAGAACGCATTTCGAAACAATTCCATGCAATTTATTTCGAAAAACACGCTACTAGACAGTCCTGACGCCCGAACGATTGAAAAAGGCCACCAGATGCGTATATAACGCACACCGCATAGGCTTGGCACTAGCTATCGAACCATAGAGCAGACCTAAGCCCCGATGATTGCCCTTAAGAGCCGCAACCATCTGACGGGTACGCTGCGCTTCGAGCATATCATGCAAACGGGCCGAACGCTCTATTGAAGACACCCCATGGGGGCTCAGACACAAATTTTCGATGCAGGCAACCAGGCCGGCGTAGTAATACCGCTGGCAGACCAGCTTCAACTGATCGCCACCGCCCGCGACGGCAAGCGAGTCGGCAAGCCTGTCGAGCGCCCCGATATCATCAGAAAGCCTGGCAAACATCGTGGGGTCAAACGTCTCCGTAATCGACGGCGCCACTGCATGAAAACGGGCACGGCCACATCCCGAAACGCGCTTTGCCTGCGAAAGCGCGAACGTCAAAAAAGACACCGTGCGAAACGCATCGCCATGCGCAAGGCACGCCTCAAAGAAGGCGCGATCATACAGCACGCCAGAGGTCTGTCGGATTAAACCACAGGAAACCAATTGGGTCAGGCAAGCCGCCCGGTCCTCATCTTCAGAAACGGATGTCGCGTCCAAAACTCGGGAATGACGTTCGCGGTGAACATCGTAGCGATCGAGCGAAACAGAGGGAAACACGATGTCAGCAGAAGCGTCGCAGGAGCTTTCGACCATCTGCGAAAGGGACTGCGGCGCAAACCACTCATTGGCATTCATCGCAATGATCTGGGAGCCGCGCGAAGCCGCAAAACCGGCACGCAGGCAGGCGCCAGGCACTGGGTCCTCAACATCAATCAAATCAATATGAATGTCTCTGTCGGCAGCAACTTCGAGCGAATGGCGCACACCGGCTACCACGCCGCGGCAAACGACGACAATCTGCAAATCGTAGAGGTCTTGGTTCTGGATGCTCTCGAGAGCGCGCATCGTATAACTGGGCGAACCCTCAACAATCAGGATCACCGAAAGTCGCGGATGCGAACCACGTCGAACCAAGTTTTCCGTCCTCTCGACAGCCAGTAACAAACTGTCGTTCATGGTACACCCCGTCAATTAATGCGGATGGTCGCCCGTCGCGATGCACGTCAAGAACAGATGTTGAACACGCCCCGCCCACAGGCGCCGCACACAAAGATCGCCGTCAGGCAGCCACTTCCCTAATCGAGCACCACAAGCTCGGCGGGGTCGTAGTCCACGCCCATAAAGGTAAGACCGCATGCGGGCGCCGTAGGACCGGCAGCGGAGCGATCGCAGGCATCAATTACCTCGCGCATCCACTCGGGATCGCGGCGATGCATGCCGATCTCGACAAGGGTGCCCACAATGGTTCGCACCATCGAATGCAAAAACGCATTGCCCTCGATGGTAAACGTGAGGATGTCCTCGCCAAAGGCGACCTCATGGTCAAACTCGGCACGCATTACGCAGCGGTGCGTAGGTTTGCCCACGGCAGAGGCGACCTTGCAAAAGCTCTTAAAGTCCTGCTCGCCCAAAAGCGCAGGGCAGGCGGCCGCCATCGCATCGACGTCGAGGGGATAGCGATGCCACCACACGGCACCGCGTGACAGCACGGGCCGCGCATCACGGTCGGCAATGCGATAGGTGTAAGTACGAGAGCGCGCGTCAAAACGTGCAGAAAAGCCCTTACGAGCCTTGTAGACCTCGTTTATGGCGATATCTTTGCCCAGGAGGGCATCCATAGCCCTCAGCCACCTACGGCGCGTCAAAGCGAGCTCAGCGTCCGTTACAGGCACGCTGATGTATTGGGCCACCGCATGAACTCCGGCATCGGTACGCCCCGCGCACGTCAGATCGATTGGGCGGCGCAGCAACGTCTCGATTGCATGGCGCAGCTCGCCTGCAACCGTCGTCTGGCCCGGCTGCTCGGCAAATCCGCTATAGGAGGAGCCATCGTAGGCCACGCGAAATACAAGGGTGGCGTCGAGCTCGGGGGTCGAATTGAAATCAGACGGCGCAGTCATGGGCGCTCCCAACAAACTAGCAACGGTATTGCGACAAAAAAAGAGGGGTACGCGAACGTACCCCTCGAATATAGCCTATGCAGACAGAATGTCTACTCAGCGGTCTCCTCAGCAGGAGCCTCCTCGACGGCCTCGACCTTCTTGGGAGCAGCGGCCTTCTTGGGGGCCGGAGCAGCCTTCTTGGCCTTAGGCGTGCAAGGCTCGGTGACGAGCTCCATGATAACGATAGGAGCGTTATCGCCCTTACGGTTACCGAGCTTCATGATGCGGGTGTAACCGCCGTTGCGGTCCTGCCACATGC
>URTB01000042.1 GCA_900550595.1 uncultured Collinsella sp. | reverse complement strand
AGCGCGCTATTCAACGTGGCATGGAGCCATCTGATTTCGATGCCCGTTCTGCTTGTCAGCCCGATGAGTCTGCGCTGTGCAATCTCGCTACAACGGTGATTGATAATGCCTCAGGCGATAATTCGCTCTTTGAGCAGCTTGACTCATGGCTTGCATGCCATGGGTTTATAGACACTGCGGATAAGGAGGAGGCCGATGCCTAAGACACGTTTCTTTACGTGGTATCGCGTGGCGCCAATTGTCGTTGTGTTCGTCTTCGGCCTTATTTCGCTCGTCTACTCGTATGCCCCTGCCGCCTTCTTTAAGCCTTTGTATCCGATTGACTATGAGGCATATGTAAAGCAATCGAGCATTTCGCACAATCTTGATCCGTATCTGGTGTGTGCTGTCATAAAGTCTGAATCGAATTGGGATCCCGAGGCTGAGTCGAATCAAGGCGCTCGGGGATTGATGCAGCTGATGCCTGAGACTGCCCAGGATATGATTGCCTTGGGTCTTGTCGATGGTAGTGAGTATTCAGCCGACAACCTTAACGATCCCGCTACGAACATCGAGTTTGGCTGTGCGTATTTTTCGTATCTTCTAATGTATTTTAACGGGTCGACGGACAGCGCTATTGCCGCATATAACGCCGGCATGGGTAATGTGGACGGTTGGGCACAGCAGGACACATCGCTTCACAACGCGATTACCTTTCCCGAGACGCAGGCTTATCTGATCCGCGTCAATAATGCCTGGGTTCGCTATAAGACTCTCTATCCCGATCGGTTCGTATAGGACTAAGCCCACCGCCTGCGTATACTGCAGATGTATGAGTTAGGAGTATCCATGGCGGAATTTGAAGTAGAGCGCGTTGGCGGTGAACTTAAACGCTTTGGCGTTGAGGGCTCTGAGGTGCCATTTGAAGTCGTTTCTCCCTATGAGCCTGCCGGTTCCCAGCCCAAGGCCATTGAGTCGCTTGTGCAGGGCGTGAGGGACGGAGACCGTTATCAGGTTTTGCTGGGTGTGACTGGTTCGGGTAAGACTTTTACGATGGCCAAAACCATTGAGGCCTTGGGTAAGCCGACGCTTGTCATGGCTCCCAATAAGACCCTTGCCGCTCAGCTTGCAAGCGAGCTCAAGGAGTTTTTCCCCAATAACTCCGTAGTCTATTTCGTATCGTATTACGATTACTATCAGCCCGAGGCGTATGTGCCGCAAAGCGACACCTATATCGAGAAGGATTCTTCGATCAACGAAGAAGTCGAGATGCTGCGCCATCAGGCGACCGCCTCGCTGCTCTCTCGACGTGATGTGATCGTCGTTGCATCGGTGTCTTGTATCTATGGTATTGGCTCTCCTGAGGATTATGCGGGGCTGGCGCCGAATGTCGACAAGAAAGTGCCGCTCGAGCGTGATGACTTTATCCATGCGCTCATCGATATTCAATACGATCGCAATGATTATGACCTGGCGCGCGGTACGTTTCGCGTGCGTGGCGATGTCGTCGACGTGTATCCGCCCTATGCCGAGCATCCGTTGCGGTTTGAGTTCTTTGGCGATGAGGTCGAGCTTATCGCCGAAATCGATGAGGTCACCGGCGAGATGCTTCGTGAGTACGAGGCTATTCCTGTGTGGCCGGCATCGCACTACGTTACCGAGAAACCCAAGGTCAAGGCGGCTCTGAAATCGATTAGCGAAGAGTGCGAGAAGCGTGTGGCAGAGCTCAAGGCGACCGACAAGTTGCTCGAGGCGCAGCGTCTGCAGCAGCGCACCGATTACGATCTTGAGATGCTCGAGACAATGGGATTTTGTAACGGCATCGAGAACTATTCGCGCCATTTGGATGGCCGCAAGCCGGGCGAGCCGCCCTTTACTTTGATTGATTACTTTCCCAAGGATATGCTCTGCATCATCGACGAGAGCCATGTGACGGTGCCGCAGATCCGCGGTATGCATGAGGGCGATCGTTCGCGTAAGGTGACCTTGGTGGAGCACGGCTTTCGCCTGCCCTCGGCACTCGATAACCGTCCGCTCCGATTTGATGAGTTTGAGGCGAGGATCCCCCAGTTCATCTATGTTTCGGCAACGCCAGGTGATTATGAGCTGCGTGTGAGTCAAAACGATGTGGAGCAGATCATTCGACCGACCGGTCTACTCGACCCCAAAATTGACGTGCGTCCAGTTCGCGGTCAGATCGATGATCTCGAGGATGAGATTCGCGAACGTGTGGCCCGCAAGGAACGCGTCTTGGTGACCACGCTGACCAAGCGCATGGCGGAGGACCTTACCGACCACCTGCTCGACGCTGGCATTAAGGTCAATTACATGCACTCCGATACGGCGACGATGGACCGTGTCGAGATCCTGCGAACGCTGCGCGAGGGAAAGATCGATGTTTTGGTTGGCATCAACCTGCTCCGCGAGGGTCTAGACCTTCCTGAGGTCTCGCTGGTGGCAATTCTCGACGCTGACAAGGAAGGCTTCTTGCGCAATCGCCGTTCGTTGATTCAGACGATTGGCCGTGCGGCCCGTAATGCCGACGGCGAGGTCATCATGTATGCAGACGTTGTGACCGATTCGATGAAAGAAGCCATCGAGGAGACGCAGCGCCGTCGCGAGATTCAGATGGCATATAACGAAGAGCATGGCATTGTGCCCAAGACGGTCCGCAAGGCCATTAACGACATTTCGAGCTTTATTGTCGAGGCCGAAAAGACTGTGGGTTCCAAGGGGCGCTCGAAGGGCGACTCCCTTGGCCATGGCGCATTCTATACGCCCGATGAGTCGGGCGAGGGCGGCGTGCCGGAAACGGTGGCACCCGAGCAGACACTTGCGGAGCAGTTGGAAGAACTGCCGCATGACGAGCTTGTGCGGATCGTCGAAACCATGGAAGAGGATATGCGCAACGCTTCTGCCGCCATGGACTTTGAGGAGGCGGCGCGCCTGCGCGATGCTGTCGTTCAGATTCGGGCGATGCTCGAGGGTGCGTCTGAGGACGAGACGATCGAGCGCTTACGTTCGCAGGCCCGCAAGGGTTCCACGTTCGCATCGGGCAGAAAACGCCAGGGTGCACGGTTTAAGAAATAGCGAACAGGCCCCGAGTTCCCTGTGGAGCTCGGGGCCTGTGTCTTTTGCGTGCTGGAATTCGTGCGCTAGAGGTCTGCGATCAGGGCTTCGGCGCAACGGATGCCATCGGTAGCTGCGCTCATGATTCCTCCGGCATATCCGGCACCCTCGCCGCAAGGGTAAAGGCCCGGAGTCGACACGGCGTGGCATGTTCGATCGCGGGTGACGGTGACCGGGGAGCTCGAACGCGTCTCCACGCCAGTGAGGACCGCATCGGGGCGGTCATAGCCACGCAGTTTCTTACCGAGCAGGGGAATTCCCAAACGAAGCGATTCGACGATATGCTGCGGGAGGGCATCGTCGATCGCCGTCCAGGTCACGCCAAGTGGATAGGTTGGTTTTACCTTTCCGGGTGCCGTGCTGGCGCGTTTGGCAAGGAAATCTCCGACGAGCTGTGCCGGCGCGTTCCAGTTAGAGCCACCCAGGCGATAGGCGGTTCGCTCGCAGGCGCGCTGGAGCTCAATGCCTGCGAGCGGATCATCGCTGGGAAGGTCGTCAGGTGTGACGTTAACGAGTAGGGCGGCATTTGCGTTGCGCCCGTCGCGAGCATTGAGGCTGGCACCGTTGACGCACAGATGGCCCTGCTCGGAAGAAGCCGCGACAACCTGTCCGCCGGGGCACATACAAAACGAGAACACGCTGCGCCCGTTGGGGAGATGGGCGACAAGCTTGTAGGGGGCTGCTCCGAGTGCCGAGTGCCCCGCCGAGGGGCCATATTGGGCACGGTCGATGTCGCGCTGTGGATGCTCGATGCGCACACCCATGGCAAAGGTCTTTTGCGCGAGGGCAACATCATGGGTTTTGAGAACCTCGAATACGTCGCGGGCAGAATGACCGCAAGCAAGGATGAGATGCTTTGTGTTGATTGACTCGCTTGTCGCGTCGTGGGACGACTGGATGTCGATACCGACAATGGCGCCAGATGTGTCAGTGTGAATGTCAACGAGTTTCGTTCGATAGCGAACGGTTCCTCCGAGCTGTTCAATGCGCTGGGAGATGCTGGTAACGACGGCGGGGAGGATGTCGGAGCCAATATGCGGTTTTGCATCCCATAGAATATCGCGGGGAGCGCCCGCTTCGACGAAGGTCTCGAGGATAAGGCGATGGGCGGGATTTTTGGTTCCCGTATTGAGCTTGCCGTCCGAGAAGGTCCCCGCGCCGCCCAGACCAAACTGGATATTGCTCTCGGGGTCGAGGATGCGCTCCTTTAGAAAGAGGTCGATCGCATGTGAGCGGCGAAATGCCGGGTCGCCGCGCTCGATGAGCAAGGGCTTAAGACCCGCTTCGGCGAGCGTAAGCGCAGCGAAAAGGCCGGCGCAGCCGGCACCGACAACGACAGGGCGTTCTTGAGGTGCGTCGGAGACGGGGGAGGGGAATGAAGGTTCATCGTCTTCTATCGCGCGTACACGCGAGCGGTCACGCTCGGCAACGCTGTCGACCGCTTCTCGCTCGAGGTGGGGACTAGTCAGCTCAACACGAAAGCTCAGGATAAAATGGACGTCTCGTTTTTTGCGAGCGTCGATTGACTTTCGGTGGAGCTCGATGGACTTGATCTCGGAGTCCTTGCAACGTAGGACGCGCTTGGCGACTCGCTTGCCAACAATGAGACAGGCATTCTCATCGCCGGCTTCATCGAGCGACGCGTTGACTTGGGTGATTTCGATCATCGAGGTCTCCTTAGAGGCAAGAAAGAGGCCGTCCGGTATCCCAGACGGCCCGAATGCGTTTTTAATTATAGACTGCGCGGCTACAGGCTGCTTGCAGCGCGAATACCCGAGATCCAGGCCCACGCAAGGTTAAAGCCTCCGCAATCGGCGTCGATGTCGAGCGCTTCTCCGCAGACGTAAAGCGGGGCGCCTGTGGTGCTGTTCACGTAAAGATTGGGTGTCGAGACGCACTCGATAGATATGCCGCCACGCGTGACCTGTGCTGAGCGCTCCTCTGCCGTCCCTTCGACGGACAGTTTAAAGTGCTTGAGGATTGAGACCAGGTGGATGACATCGCGCGAGCCGGGATGGCACCGCTCGAATGCCGTACAGACGACGTGTGAGAGCTGCGGGGCGAGCATGCCGTCAAGCCAGTGGGAGTTTCGGGGCGAAAAATCGCCGAGCACGTTGACACGCTGCTCGAGCGTATCGAGCAGCTCATCTTTGGAGAAATCTGGAAAGAAGTCGATCAGAACAGTGTCGCCCTGGTTGATACGGCGAGAGAGATTGAAGGCGGCGACGCCTGAGATGCCGAAGGCACGGAACAGCACTTCGCCATCTTCTCGCCAGAGCTCTTCGTGGCTGCGCGAGAGCGTTAAGCGGGCTCGGACGCGCAGACCATCCAGAGTTCCGAGTGCCGTCCGGTCGCCGACGACTGATGCCGATACGGGGCACAGGACGGGGCGCAGGGGCGTCAAGGGAAGGCTAAACACCTCGGCGATGCCGGTGGGGTTGCCACCCGTAGCGATAACCACGGCCCTTGCCTGCAGGGCATCGCTCGTGCGAGGAGTATCGGCTAACGCCTTTCGAAGCGAACGGAGCTCCGTCTTTCGGTCGCCGTGCTTTTTGGGTTTGAGTACATGAGCGGGACGGTCGATCTGAAGCGTCCAGCCTTCGGAAGCCTTATGAGCCGCAATGACGTTAGTCCCGCAGAGTAGGGTGATGCCCAAACGCTCGCATGCATTGAGGAGTGCATCGCGAACCGACTCGGCGCGAAGGGAGCGCGGGTATAGGCGGCCTTCCTCATGGATCGTCATGATGCCCAGCGAGGAGAAAAAACTCTCGAGATCTTGCTCGGGTTGGGGGCCCATGATGGATTCGACAAAGGCGGGGCGGTTATATCGCCGAATGTCGATGGATTCGTTTGAGAGGTTGCAGCGGCCGTTTCCGGTTGCGAGCAGCTTGAGACCGCAGGCGACGTCGCGCTCGACGACGCAGACCCTTTTGTCGACACGCGCCGCCGTAATGGCGGCGGCGAGGCCCGAGGCCCCGCCGCCGATCACCAAGACGTCATAGAAGGCGCTTGCGTTCACTTAGGCCTCGTCTGTCTTGTGCGGGGCGATGGCCTCAACGGCGGAGACGGCCTTGGGCAGCATGCCATCGGGCAGTGCGGTCTCGACTTCACCCTTATCGCAGGCCTCGGCGAGTGACGGATTGATGGGAAGCTGACCCAAGATGTCGAGGTTGTAGCGCTCGGCGACTTCGGGGAGCTTGCTCTTGCCAAAGACCTCGATCTTCTTGCCGCAGTCGGGGCACTCGATATAGCTCATGTTCTCGACAATGCCCAGAATAGGGACGTTCATCTTCTCGGCCATGTTGACTGCCTTGGCGACGATCATCGAGACCAAGTCTTGCGGGCTCGTGACGATGACGATGCCATCGACGGGCAGCGATTGGAAAACGGTGAGCGCGACGTCACCCGTTCCCGGAGGCATATCGACCAGCAGGTAGTCGATGGGGCCCCACGAGGTCTCGCTCCAGAATTGCCTGATGGCGCCCGCGATAACCGGGCCACGCCAAAGGACGGGATCGGTTTCGTTTTGGAGCAACAGGTTGGAGCTCATGACCTTGACGCCGTGCTCGGAGATCTCGGGCAGCATGAGGTTGCCGAGGGCATGGACATGGCGTCCGCTCATGCCGAACATTTTGGGGATGGAGGGGCCGGTGATGTCGGCGTCGAGAATGCCAACCTTGTTGCCGCGGCGGGCGAGCTCGGTTGCGATGGCGCCCGTCACAAACGACTTGCCGACGCCTCCCTTGCCGGAAAGCACAGCGATAACGCGCTTGACCTCCGACAGCGTATTCTCTTCAAATTGCGACGGCGTTGATTGTCCGCCGGCTGCTTGTGTGTGCTCGCAACCCATGTATGACTCCTTTGTATATGTTGGGGCCGGGGCCCCGCGATGTGACACGAGCGTCATTGTACCCTCGTTTGCGAGCGGGAGTCATTTGCGATGCATTTGGGCCGAGCGTGCTTGCAATACGATGGGTCCAAGCGAATGGGCGGGCTTACTGAACTTTGCTGGCGAACTCGAGGTATTGCATGCGCTGCAGCTTGTCGATCGTCGAGGCGTATGGGCTGTCTTCAGATTCCAAGTCGTAGCGCAGCCCGTCGGCACCAAGATAGCCGGCGACATTGATGGTGGGCACATCTGACCTTGTTGCAAGCAGGGCCTTTTGATAGTCAGTGAGCGGGGCGCCGATCTTATTAAGGGTAATAGCTGCAATCTCGTTTGCCCCGACGGTGTCGTAGACGTTGAGCTCGGTATTGCCGGCGATTTCATAGTTAGCCCAGACGAAATAGGTCGACTGATAGATACGGAAAGCGTGGCTTGCCGTATCTTCCTGAGGGTACAGCTCGTCGTTGAGAGTCGTTGCGGCGCTCGGCTGATGGTCGCCAAAAAAGACAAGAACAACCGGTCTGCCGATATTGCGGAGCTCGTTGATAAAGTACTCGAGGTCCCGGTCGGATGCATTGATGCAGGTGAGATAGGTATTGAGCGCGCTATTGGCGCCCTCGCTGGCTCCCTCGACCCAATAGTTTGTCAGCTCTTCGGCGGGAACGGTGCCATAGTCGTAGCCGCCGTGATTTTGCATCGTGACGTCAAAGATGAACTGCGGGGCTTCGTCGGTTCTGAGCAGGTCGAGTATCTTGTCGTAGGTGGCGTAGTCGCATACGCCGGCATGGTAATAGGGCGCACCTTCGAAATCGCCGATTGAAAGAAAGTCTCCAAAACCCAGCTGCTGATAGATTTTATCTCGATGGTAGTTGACGGGGTTTTGCGGGTGCATAGCGGTAGTGGTATACCCAAGCTCTTTAAGGTCCTTTGCCAGGCTGTTGACGCCATTCATCTGATACAGCTGATAGGGGATTTTGCCTAATCCGACAAAGGCCGTTGTCGCTCCGGTCAAAAATTCGAATTCGGAGTTCGCCGTTCCGCCACCGGTGACCGAAGCGAGCATGGTGCCGCGAACAAGTGTGTCGGGAAGCGAGTTGTAGAATGCGGGACCGGTGTACCCGGCCGCCTGGAGCTGCTCAAAGCACGAAAGGTCGCTAAAACTCTCGTTCATGACGGCAACAATCGTCGGCTTGATTTCATTGAACTGGGCAACGGCCGCCGCGCGCTGCTCGCTCGAGCCATACGTGCTGTCGTAGGCGGCGGCGAGCTCCTGCTCGATGCTCTGCGCCTCATCGGGCGTATAGTCTTCGGGCTTTTCAATGGGCAACTCGTTGACCATTTCGGTGAACGAAGTGATAAAACCCTGAGACGCATACGTGGTGATGGGCTGCCAACGGTCAAATCCAAAATCCAGCGACTGCTCCAAGTCGATGTTGGAAAAGCCCAAGAGCCCCACAACGGTCACTAGCAGAAAAGCGCAGAGGTTAGCGGCGATTGCGGGGAAGACATGGGCGGGCGTACGGAGCTTTCGCGGTCGGATAAGCGAAAGAAGCCCCAGGGAAATCTCCAGCAGGGCGAGTGAGGTTACGATTCCTGCAGTGAAGGTGAACTCATATCCCTCACTTACTTCCATTGCGGTGCCCAATGCCAAAATGTCGCTCGGCAGGATGGCCTCGCCTTTAAACGTTATGACGAAGTGCTCGGCAATGCCAAGGGTACAACAGACGACGGGCACGAGGGCCATGACTCCTCCATGACGCTGTCCCAGCAAATAAAGGGAGAGCAGAACCGTCGCGAGCAGCCCAACGGAAAACCCGAATGAGTTGGCGGGAATGCGATAGAACGTTTCGTTGCAGGCAATTTCGAGTGAAACGAACGAGAGCGCTGAAACAGCGCCGACGACAAGGATGTCGCGGCAAATACAGGCAACCGTTCCCGTCGCAAGATCGGTTTGGTCGATAAGTCCCGAAACCAAGGGCTCGACAAGAAGTATGACGGCGGCAGCACCGAGCGCCGAATAAGGAAGGACCCATAGGGAACAGTCCTCATTTACGAGCAATTGATTCGTAATCCATGCAGTGTTAGCGTCGGATTATTTTAGCCAAATATAGTCGGCCGAGATTGACCAATCCCG
>URTB01000041.1 GCA_900550595.1 uncultured Collinsella sp. | reverse complement strand
TGGGCTTTGCCTACGACGGCGATGCCGACCGCTGCCTGGCCGTGGACGAGCGCGGTCGCGTGGTCGACGGCGACCAGATCCTGTACGTGTGCGGCGTGTACCTGAACAAGCACGGGCGCCTCTCGGGCGGTACCGTGGTGCCGACGATCGCCAGCAACTTTGGCCTGGTCAAGTCGCTGGAGCTTGCCGGTCTGAGTGCCGTGACCAGCGGCGTGGGCGACCGTCATGTGTATGCCAAGATGCGCGAGGGCGGCTACAGCCTGGGCGGCGAGCAGACGGGCCACACGATCTTTGGCGATATCGAGCGCACGGGCGACGGCATTATGACCTCGCTGCGCGTGATGGAAGTGATTCGCGCTGAGCGCGAGACGCTCTCGCAGCTCACGGCACCGTGCAAGCTACTGCCGCAGGCGCAGGTTGCCGTGCGCGTGGCCGACAAGGACGCCGCGCTCGAGAACATGGGCGTGCAGAATGCGATCGCCGAGGCCGAGGCGTCGCTGGCGGGCGAGGGCCGCGTGCTCGTGCGCAAGAGCGGAACCGAGTCGGTGATTCGCGTTTTGGCCGAAGCCCCCGACCAAAACGCCGCCGACGCCGCCATGAAGCGCATCGCCGCCGCACTCGAAGCTCTGCAGTTACGCGGTTTTACCAAACCGCGTAACTGCTCGACGCTGCAAACGGCTCCAAGTGCCGGGTCTCTGGCTTAGGTGGAAAAGGGGGCGCCGCGGATAGATCCTGCGGCGCCCCTTTGCGTTGGCGTGTTGCCTAGGCTTTACAGCTCGTACAGCGTGGTGAACTTGTCCTGCAGGTAGCTGCAGTAGTAGCGGGCATCGAACGCCATGCCGCACGCGCCCTTGATGAGCTCCGGCGCGTCCTTGGCGCGGCCCCACTGCCAAATGTGCTCGCCGAGCCAGGCGCGGACGGGTCCCAAATCGCCGCTCGCGCAGGCGCCGGTGAGGTCGACGCCGTCGCGGCACATAGCCGGCACAAACATGGCATCGTAGGCGCTGCCCAGCGCATACGTGGGGAAGTAGCCAAACGAGCCGCCGCTCCAGTGCGTATCCTGCAGGCAGCCGCGCGTGTCGTCGGGAACGGGAATGCCCAGGTACTCGTCCATAAAGCGATTCCAAAGCGCGGGGATGTCCTTGGCTGTGGCCTCGCCGGCAAACAGCATGCGCTCAATCTGGTAGCGCACCATAATATGCAGCGGGTAGGTGAGCTCGTCGGCCTCGGTACGGATCAGCGACGGCTGCGCGATGTTCACGGCGCGGTAGAGCGTGTCTTCGTCCACGCTGCCGTAAACCTCGGGCGCGTGACGGCGCAGTACCTCGAGCAGCGGTCCCATAAAGGCGCGGCTGCGACCCACTGTGTTCTCGAAAAAGCGGCTCTGGCTCTCGTGGATGCCCATGGAGGTGCCGCCCTCCAGACAGGTGCGCGCATAGGCGGGGTTCACGCCCAGCTCGTACATGGTGTGACCGGCCTCGTGGATGATGCTGTAGACGTTGGAGATGCAGTCGTCCTCATAGATGTGCGTCGCGATGCGCGCGTCGCCCGCCGAGAAGCCCTCGCTAAACGGATGCTCGGTAAAGGCAAGCGTGGTGTCGTCCAGGTCCAGGCCGACGAGCTTCATCAGGTCGAAGCTCATGGCGCGCTGGGCGGCCTCGGGCACGCGGGCATGCAGAAAGTCGGCAGCGGGCTGCTGGCCGCGCTCGCCGATGGCGTGCACGAGTGGCACGACCGTGGCCTTGACTTCGTCGCAAAACGCGTCGAAGCTCTTGGCAGAAAGGCCGCGCTCGTACTGGTCGAGCCAAACATCGTATGGGTCGCGCTTGGGGTCCATGAGCTCGGCCTGATGCTTGAGCTGGCAGACGATCTTGTCCACATAGGGTTCAAAGCTCGCCCAGTCGTTGGCTGCTTTGGCTTTGTGCCACACGGCATCGGCCTCGCAGGTGAGCCTGGTCCAGGCCTCGGCCTCTTCAGTGGGGATGGCGCTGGCCTCGCGTTGATCGCGGCCGAGCACACGGATCTCGTCGAGCAGCTGCGGGTCGTCGATCTTGCCGTCGGCGACCGTCTCACGCGCGAGAGAGAGCACGAGCTCAACGGACTTTTTGCTGGTCAGGAGCTTGTGATGTTCGCCGGCAAGGGTGCCCATAGCATCGGCGCGCGCTGCGGCGCCGTTGGCGGGGGCAATGGTCGCGCCGTCAAACTCGGCAATCTTGAGCAGGTACTCGCGGGTCCACAGCTTGCCCTCGAGCTTGCGGAGCTTCTTGACGGCCTTATCGACCTTCATGCCTTTGGGCGTCTTGTCCACTGCGGGCTTGACCATCTTATCCTTGTTCTTTCCCATACCGTATCCTTAATCTCGCAGGTCGCCCGTCGCATGCGGCGACGCGGCCAGTTTGCACAGCTACCAGCCTTGTACCCAGTGCGAACAAAAAGGAACACGGCGATATGCTCGCAGAATGTGTTATCCTATAGCCCAATGCGTTGACGGAGAGGGCTTTGCCCGTCGCGTCGCCGGCAAGAGAGGGAAGGTCATGGGCTGCAAGCCTTCCTGCGGTGGCAAGGGCCAAGCGTTCACTCCCGAGCAGCGACCTCAACGGACACGCGGCCAGCGGCGGCGAAGCCCCAGTAGGGAAGCCGTGAGCCTCGCGACAAGGGGCAAAGAGTGGGCGCGGCGGGCCAGACATCCGCCGGGTCAAACAAGGTGGTACCGCGGAATTCAACCGTCCTTGGGCAATGCACATGCCCGAGGGCGGTTTTTTGTTACCGAACCGGGCCGCGTTTTCGCAACGTCAGACGGCGGCAGCCGCCTCGGCAAGCGGGGAGCGCGAGAGACGAAAGGGAAGACATGAGTCTGATTGATGATCTGGTCAAACTCGAGGAAGAGGCCAAGGAGCTCGTCGCAGGCGCCGATGACGCCGCAAAGCTTGAGGCCGCGCGCGTTGAGCTGCTCGGCCGCAAGGGCCGCATCACTGGCCTGATGCGTATGATGGGCAAGCTCGCCCCCGAGGATCGTCCCATGATGGGCAAACGCGCCAACGAGATGCGCCAGCTGATCGAGGGCATGCTCGACGAGCGCACCACCGAGATGAAGGCCGCCGCCCTCAAGCACGCACTCGAGCACGAGGCCGTCGACATCACACTGCCGGGCATCCGTCCGCAGATCGGTCACCAGCACCTGATCAAGCAGATCATCGAGGAGGCCGAGGACATCTTCTGCGGCATCGGCTACACCGTCGAGTCCGGCCCCATGGTCGACACCTCCTACTACAACTTCACCGCGCTCAACGCCCCCATGGATCACCCGAGCCGCTCGGCCCGCGACACCTTCTACGTGGTCGACAACAAGCCCGGCAGCGTCGCACACCCCGAGGCTCACGCCCATGGCGAGTCCGACGTGCTGCTGCGCACCCAGACCTCGGGCGTACAGATCCACACCATGGAGTCGCAAAAGCCGCCCATCTACATGATCTGCCCGGGTACCGTCTACCGTCCCGACACGGCCGATGCCTGCCACCTGCCGCAGTTCAACCAGATCGAGGGCCTGGTCGTCGACGAGGGCATCACCTTTGGCGATCTTAAGGGCACGCTCGACTACTTTGTTAAGTGCATGTTTGGCGAGGACCGCAAGACGCGTTACCGCCCGCACTTCTTCCCCTTCACCGAGCCGAGCTGCGAGGTGGACGTGAGCTGCCACGTGTGCGGCGGCAAGGGCTGCAACTTCTGCAAGCACAGCGGCTGGATCGAGATCCTGGGCTGCGGCATGGTCGACCCCAACGTCCTGATCAACTGCGGCATCGACCCCGAGAAGTACACCGGCTTCGCCTTTGGCATTGGTGCCGAGCGCGTCGCGGCCCTGCGCTACGACCTGCCCGACCTGCGCACGTTGATGACTGGTGACATGAGGTTCTTGAACCAGTTCTAGAACGCTTTCTTCTTAGTTGCAGTTTCCGGCTCAAAGCCACATTTATGAAAGGAGACCAGTTAGATGCGCGTTTCTTACGACTGGCTCAAGACCATGATCGATATTCCGGAGGATCCCAAGACCCTTTCGGACGAATACATCCGTACCGGCACCGAGGTCGAGGCGATCGACACCGTGGGCGAGTCCTTCGACCACGTGGTGACCGCCAAGGTGCTCACCAAGACCCCGCACCCCGATAGCGACCACATGTATGTATGCTCGGTCGATGTGGGCGACAAGAATCTCGACGCCGACGGCAACCCCGCTCCTCTGCAGATCGTCTGCGGCGCGCAGAACTTTGAGGCCGGCGATCACATCGTCACGGCAATGATCGGCGCCGTGCTTCCCGGCGACGTCAAGATCAAGAAGAGCAAGCTTCGCGGCGTCGTGTCCATGGGCATGAACTGCTCCGCGCGCGAGCTCGGCCTGGGCGGCGACCACTCCGGCATCATGATCCTGCCCGAGGACACGCCCTGCGGCATGCCGTTTGCCGAGTACGTGGGCTCGAGCGACACCGTGCTCGACTGCGAGATCACGCCCAACCGTCCCGACTGCCTGTCCATGATCGGCATGGCCCGCGAGACCGGCGCCATCTTCGACCGCGATTTCCACGTTGAGCTGCCCGCCATCAAGGCCGAGACCGGCCGCGCGACCGACGACGAGCTTTCGGTCGAGATTGCCGACGAGGGCCTGTGCGACCGCTATGTCGCCCGCATCGTGCGCAACGTGAAGGTCGGCCCCTCGCCCGACTGGATGGTCAAGCGCCTTAACGCCCTGGGCGTGCGCCCGCACAACAACATCGTCGACATCACCAACTATGTGATGATGCTCACCGGTCAGCCGCTGCACGCCTTTGACCTGGACACCTTTGCCGAGCGCGATGGCAGGCGTCGCGTGGTGGTTCGCGCCGCCCAGCAGGACGAGAAGTTTACAACGCTCGACGGCGAGGAGCGCGTGCTCGACGCCGGCATGGGCCTTATCACCGACGGCGAGCGCCCCGTGGCGTTGGCCGGCGTTATGGGCGGCATGGATTCCGAGATCGAGGACGATACCGTCGATGTGATGGTCGAGAGCGCCTGCTTCAACGCCGGTCGCACCTCGCACACCAGCCGCGACCTGTCGCTGATCTCGGATGCCTCCATTCGCTTTGAGCGCCAGGTCGACGAGACCGGCTGCGTGGACGTCGCCAACGTTACCTGCGCGCTCATCGAACAGATCGCCGGCGGCGAGGTTGCTCCCGGCTACGTGGACGTGTTCCCCGCGCCCAAGACCATCGACAGCATCAAGCTGCGCCTGGCCCGCGTGCATGCCATCTGCGGTGCCGACATCGAGCCCGATTTTATCGAGCGCTCGCTCACCCGTCTGGGCTGCACCGTCGAGCGCGACGGCGAGGACTTTATGGTCACTCCGCCGAGCTTCCGCCCCGACCTGCCGCGCGAGATCGACCTGATCGAGGAGGTCCTGCGCCTGTGGGGCATGGGCCGTGTGACGGCGACCATCCCGGCTGCCAAGAACCACATCGGCGGCCTGACCCGCGAGCAGAAGCTCACCCGCAAGGTCGGCGAGATCCTGCGCGCCTGCGGCCTCAACGAGACCACGACCTTTGGCTTTGCCGCCCCGGGCGACCTGGAGAAGATCGGTATGTCCACCGAAGGCCGCGGTTGCCCCGTGGTGCTCATGAACCCGCTGGTAGCCGAGCAGACCGAGATGCGTCGCTCGCTGTTGCCGGGCCTGCTGCAGTCCGTTGCCTACAACGAGGCCCACGGCACGCCCAACGTGCACCTGTACGAGGTCGGCAGCCTGTTCCACGGCCGCGAGAACGCCAGCCTGCCCAAGGAGACCAAGTCCGTGGCGGGCGTGCTCTCGGGCCAGTGGAGTGAGCAGTCTTGGAGCATGAAGTACCGCAAGCTGCGCTTCTTCTTTGGCAAGGGCATTGTCGAGGAGTTGCTCGCCCAGCTGCGCATCGAGAAGGTTCGCTTCCGTCCCGTCGAGGGCGAGGGCTATGCTTTCCTGCAGCCGGGTCGTGCTGCCGAGGTCCTGTCCGGCGGTACCGTGCTGGGCTGGGTCGGCGAGATTCACCCCGAGGCGCGCGAGGCGATGGGCATCGATGAGGTCGTCGTTGCCTTTGAGCTCGACCTGGACAAGCTGATCAAGGGCGCCCGCAACCAGGAGAACTACCGCGAGTTCTCGCAGTATCCTGCCGTTGAGCACGACCTTGCTATCGTGGTCGACAACGCTGTGACCTGCGAGGATCTTGAGCGCCGCATTACCAGCGCCGGCGGCAAGCTGCTCGAGGGCGTGCGCCTGTTCGACGTCTACCGCGATCCCATCCGCATCGGAGCGGGCAAGAAGTCCATGGCCTTTGCGCTTACGTATCGCTCCGACGACCACACGCTCACCAGCGAAGAGGTCGAGAAGGCGCACCAGAAGATCGTCACCAAGGTATGCAAGGGCGTAAACGGCGAGGTCCGCGGCTAGGATTTGCGCTGGGGTATGGGTCAGCGGTGGTTGCCGCCGAGTCTTACGTGACCGCTATGCTCGATATAAGGCACCGTTGAGCCTGCATATATGACACGCGCATTACATAACGGCGTGCTGCTTTGTCGGCAGTGCGCCGTTTTGCTATGATAGCCCGCGGCGTGTTACGAATCTAACAATACGTAACACTCTTAAGGTGATTTAAGCGGCGTTGCGATTCCGTGCGCCGGCAACCGGGAGGCGTATATGCACATTCCAGACAACTACCTGTCTCCGCAAACCGATGCCGTCATGGCGGTGGCAATGGTGCCCGTTTGGGTCCATTGCATCAAAAAGGTGCGCGCTACGCTCGATCGCGAGCACATGGCGTTCTTGGGCATTTGCGCCGCGTTCTCCTTCTTGCTCATGATGTTCAACGTGCCGCTGCCCGGCGGTACCACTGGTCACGCCGTTGGTGGCGCGCTCATCGCACTGCTGTTGGGCCCCGAGGCCGCGGCTATCGCTGTCTCGGTTGCGCTGGCGCTGCAGGCGCTGCTGTTTGGCGACGGCGGCGTTCTGTCGTTTGGCGCCAACTGCTTTAACATGGCCTTTGTGCTGCCGTTTGTCGCTGCTATCGTGTTCCGTGCGCTCAACAGCCGTCTGCACGACAAGAACTGGGGCACCTCGGTTTCTGCCATCGTGAGCGGTTGGGTCGGTCTATGCGTAGCGGCCCTCTGCGCGGCAATCGAGTTTGGCATTCAGCCGATGCTCTTTACCAACGCCTCGGGTGCCCCGCTGTACTGCCCCTTTCCGCTGTCTGTTTCCATTCCGGCCATGCTGATCCCGCATATGCTGGTAGCCGGTGTGGTCGAGGGCGTGGCGACCGCCGCTATCTACGGCTTCATTAAGAAGACGGCGCCGAGCTTTATCGTCGGGCCCGAGGCCGTCGATGGCCAGCTTGCTGCCGAGGGCACTGCTGCCAAGAAGACCTCGCTGGTCCCCACGCTCATCCTGGTTGCCGTGCTTGTCGTGGCCACGCCGCTGGGCCTGCTCGCCACGGGCGACGCCTGGGGTGAGTGGGACGCCGAGGGCGCCGCGACCGCCGTTCAGGAGGCTGGTGACGACAGTCTGCAGGCTTCGGTCGGCCTCGACGCCCCGACCTTTGCCGATGCACTGCCCGCGGGCGATTATCTGCAGGCCTATTCCGAGGAGCAGGGTCTTGGCTTTGTCGGCCAGGCTGTCATGTATATCCTCTCGGGCGTGATTGGCGTGGCGGTGCTCACCATCGTATTCCGCCTGATCTCGCTGACGGTTAAGGAAAGCGGTGTTCATGGCGACGGTCGAGCTGCCTAGCTGGCTTGCGGCCGAGGAGCGATATGAGCCCGTGGGGGCTCGGCATCGCGTGATGCAAAAGAATGTCCTGCACCTGGCGAGCCTGCTTGAGCGGGTTCGCCTGGGTGGAGGCGCGCACGAGGGCGGGTCGATGGTCGACCGCGCCCTTTCTTCCGTTTCGGCGCCGGTGCGTTTGCTCGGCATGTTTGTCTGCGTCCTGTGCGTGTGTCTGACGCAGAGCCCGCTGTACCTCATGTTGATGGCGGCTATCGCGCTGGTGCTGGTTGCGGTGCGCCCTGCACGCGGACTGCGCGCGACCTTTGTGCCGGCGCTCGGCGCCGCGGGGTTTGCCGTGGTTCTGGCGCTGCCCGCCTTGCTGCTGGACGCTTCTGCCGCGGGCGCCATGCTCAAGATTGCGCTCAAGACCTTCATCAACGTGACGCTGGTGCTGGGCGTTTCGTGGACGCTCACGTGGAGCCGCATGTCGGCGGCGCTCAAGATGCTGCATCTGCCCGACGAGGTTATCTTTACGTTCGATATGGCGCTCAAGCACATCGAGGTGCTGGGTCGCACGGCGCACAATCTGTGCGAATCGGTCATGCTGCGCAGCGTTGGCCGTGCGCCTGAGGGATTTTCGCGTACCGATTCGATCGCGGGTATCATGGGCATGACCTTTATTAAGGCGATGGAATGCAGCCGCGCGATGGACGAGGCCATGCTGTGCCGCGGCTTCGCCGGCGTGTATCCGGCGCCTGCACGGAGCGGCTTTGGCTGGCGCGATGCGGCTTACGCGGCCGTTGTGACGTTGCTCGCCGTGTTGTGCGCGATGTTGTAGCGCGGACGGTCGAACCGTCGATGTGAGTAGGGAAGGGCGACGTTTTGGCAAACGATACGAATAACGCGATGGGTGTGAGCGGTGTTGCCGGCGCCGAGGTCACGCCGCTCATCGAGTTTCGCGACGTGGTGTTTTCCTATGCGGGTCATACGGTGGTCGACGGCGTTTCATTGCAGGTGAACCGTGGGGAGCTCGTTGCTCTGCTTGGTCCTAACGGCTGCGGCAAGACGACGATCATGCGTCTTATCAACGGCCTTGAGCTTGCGGACGCGGGTGCGTACCTGTTCGACGGGTATGCGGTCGATGCCGCATATCTCAAGGATTCCGCGACGGCCCAGCGGTTCCATCAGCGCGTGGGCTTTGTGTTCCAAAACGCCGATGCGCAGCTCTTTTGTGCCACGGTCGGCGAGGAAGTCGCGTTTGGCCCGGCTCAAATGGGGCTGCCGGCAGACGAGCTCGAGCGCCGCGTCCGCGATGCCATGGAGCTGTTCCAGGTTGCCGATCTTGCCGACGTCTCTCCCTATCAGCTCTCGGGCGGGCAAAAGAAGCGCGTTGCGCTGGCTGCGGTG